>JAJRUZ010000053.1 GCA_024277525.1 Caldifarciminota bacterium
AGGGATGGGAGTGGGTGTTCTTAGGAAGGGAGAAATTTATATAATAGGAGGGTATAATGGAACGGAACCTCTTAATATAAATGAGAGGTATAGGCCGTGGGTGGATGAGAAAATGAGCTGGGAGGAATGGATAGGAATTACCTATTGAAATTGAAAAATCAATTTAAATTGCAGACATGAAATTAACAAAGCTATTATCCTATTATATTTCATCTTTCCCCCGGGACATTTGGTGTATTTTTATAGAACTAAAAGGTTCTTTTACCTTTAAAATAAAATTCTTTCTAAATAGAGTTTTGATATATCTTCATACCTTAACCCGAGGGAAAGTGCCACGAATTAACTTATTTCGGACTAAAGAAATAATCATAAAAAACAAAGACGGAGTGTGGAAAATAAGACCTGACTTAGGAGATGGATGGATAGTGTGTCCCTTGCGGGAAAAAGAAATAGAAAAAATTCTTTTATTCAGTTTCACCTGATAAATTTATTATTGATGTAGGAGCTCACATCGGGAAATGGTCCGTAAAATCTGCTAAAAGGGGATGTAAAGTATTATCATTTGAACCCGAGCCTGATAATTTTAAATTATTATTGGAAAACTTAAAATTAAATAAAGTTCAATACAAGGTAAAAGCCTTTAACCTTGCATTATCTGATAAAAAAAGCAAAATGTTCTTTAAATACATGGGAGGAGACTCTAAAATAGTTCAAAATATCGAGGAAGCAGATATTGAAATTCACATCGTTGATTTTGATACTTTTATAAAAGAACTCGGGCTCAATTTAAAAGCAGGATTAATTAGAATAGATGTGGAAGGACATGAGATGTTTGTTTTAAGAGGAATGAAAACTGCTATTCAAAACATGGAAAGAGGCGGTATAATAATTATTGAATGCGATAATGACCCTGCAGAAATGATACACTTTTTGGAAAAATTCAATTTTAAGCTCTTGACGAAGTACAGAAATAACCATGTTTTTGTTAAAAATTAACCTCTGTAGACTGTGTCTAAAAACTTAAATTTCCCTCCTTCTTGCTGAGGGAAATTAAAGTGAGTACAAAAATCAGAGAGAACTTTTAATATAGCTCCCTCACCGAGGTCTCTCATTTTCCATGATTTTTTTTACAAAAAAATATCTTTTCCGCTTAAACTGAGTTTCAAAAATTTAACTACTAATAAGTATGTTCAAAAATTACTTTAAAAAACACTCCCTTTTATCTTACTTACCACTCACTCTCAACCTGCGTTCTCTCCGGGCTGAAGCCTAAGAGGCTTTTGTTTTGTCTATAACTTACTATCAATCTGTTCCTGTAATTTTCTTACATGTTCTGCTGATTTCTTCAATGCTTCCATTTCATCGGGTTCTAATTTCATTTCAACGACTTTTTCCGCTCCCTTTTCTCCCAGAATCACAGGAACACCCACAAACACATCACTTATTCCGTATTCCCCTTTCAGATAAACAGAACAAGGTAAAACTCTCTTTTTGTCTTTAATGATTGATTCAACCATTATTGCAACAGAAACTCCTGGGGCATAATACGCACTTCCTGTTTTTAATAAACTTACTATTTCACCTCCTGCCTTTCGTGTCCTTTGGACAATTGCATCAATCTTTTCCTGAGGCAAAAGATGAGTTACAGGAATTCCACCGACTGTTGCATACTTCGGCAAGGGGACCATTAAATCACCGTGAGAACCAAGCGTTATCGCAGACACATCTTCATAAGCAACACCCAACTCCATTGCCAGAAAAGCTCTTAACCTTGTGGAATCAAGAATACCCGCCATTCCTATTACCCTTTCCCTTTCAAAGCCCGAAAGTTTATAAGCAGTATAGGTCATTGCATCCAGCGGATTTGTGACTATTATTAGAATTGCTTTGTCATTTTTCTTTTTTATTTCCTCTATAATGCTCTTCATTATTTTTAAATTTGTATCAAGTAATTCTTCTCTTGACATACCGGGTTTTCTCGGAACTCCTGCTGTTATAACAATTACCTTTGCATCTTCAATTCCGTTATAATCATTCTGTCCTCTCAGATTGGGAGATATATACCTTATCGGGTTTGCATGAGTCATATCAAGAGATTTTCCCTGAGGCATTCCCTCCACAATGTCAATTAAAATCACATCACAGAAGTCTTTTCTGGCAAGTTCATTTGCGGTTTCGGCACCAACATGTCCTGCACCAATTATATAAACTTTTTCCTTCATTTTTTCCCTCCTTTAAAAAGTTTGTATGGGATTCGGACCCGAAACACTATTATAAGATAAATCAGAAGGATAAATAAAAATTTTTTTACTTTTTTTGTCTTTTATGAATTCCTCAAAAATTTTCCCTCCGCATACCGTGTTTTTTGAGAATAGAAAATGAAAGGAGAATTTTCTTATAAAATATTTTTTTGCTAAAAAATCAAGGATTTTAAAAAGAGAAATTTTTTGATTGTACTCAATTTTTTCTTTTTCAAAATTACCGAATAAGGCTATTCCGACAGCAAAGTTAAATTTTCTTGTATGCGCACCCTCTTCAAAAATCTTTCTCCCTTCAAATATCTTTCCATCCGGTGTGATTATAAAATGATAACCTATCAGGTAGAATCCCTTTTCTCTGTGCATCCTGTCAATCTCTCTTATTGTTTCTTCTCCTTTATATTCATTCTTAGAAATTGCAGTATGATGAATAATAGAGAATGGATGATAGACCTTTTTAACCCTCCCCGGAATACCTGATTTCAACCATTCCTCCCTTTTTATTATTTTAAAATCTGAATACAATTTTTAAATTTGCCTTTCCTTTCATAATGTCATAATTTCCTTTTATTTCAAATTCTGCCTTCTGTTTCAGTTTTAAGTGAACAAATGTATATATGGAGGAAAAGAGGTGATAGGTTATTATAAACCCTTTAAGCAGTTTTAATCTTGATTCAACGAGTCTTTCCCTTTCTCTTTGCAAAAGGAAGAAATCCCAGGAGGAAGTATCTTTCCAACTCCAGGTATAAAGAACTGCTTGATTTCGGGCATAATTTTCCCATACCGATGGGTCTTCATAAGGATAATTACTCCTTGCCTCTCTTAAGAGATATTCATAATAGGATTCATAATCGTAATAATTTTCAACCGCGGTCCAATATTTTTCTTCGTCCGTACCGGTAAAAGCTTCCGCATTTTTATAAGCAAATATTTTATAGTTATTTCTTATTTCTTTTTTAATAAGAGAACCGGTAAAGTAAGTAGATATTAAGCCGATTTCTCCTGTTATAAACATATAAAATTCTTTGTCATTTCCTGCAATCTTTTCTCCGAGACCGGGAACAATAAGGGATAAAAGTGCTCCTTTAAAGGGTGAAAGGGTAAATAGATAAATTAAAATTAAAGAACCCAATTTTAAACCTCCTCATAAGGTATTCTTGCACATCCTACAATTTTTTCTTCTTCCTTAAATTTTATAAGTTTTACTCCTTTTGTTGCTCTTGACATTATGGGAATGTTATTTCCTTTCTGTCTCAGAAGTTTTGAACCGCTTGTTAAAAGAACAAGATGGTCATCCTTTGACATGGGCTTTATCCAGATTGCTTTGCCGGTCTTTTCTCCTGTTTTTTGAACTATCATGCCCTTTGTTCCCCTTCCCTTTGCCGAGATTTGTTCGGGTTTAAACCTCTTCCCGTATCCTTTTTCGGTTACAACCATCAGAGGAGTATCATCTTTTATCACCGTTGCGCAAATACAATCCGCATCCTTTGTGCTTATTCCTTTGATCCCGTAACCGGTCCTACCCATAGGTCTTACAATTTTTGATTTTATTCTTGCTGCAAGACCGTTTGATTTTAAAAGTATGACATCGTCCTTATCACTTACAAGTAATGCATCAACCGTTTCATCATTTTTCAATCTCTGTGCAATAATCCCCCTTTTGCCTGCATTTTTAAAAAGAACTATAGGAGTTTTCTTTATAATTCCCTTTCTTGTAACCATAAATAAATAAAGTCCTTTTTTGAACTCGGATACAGGAATCATATCAACTATTCTTTCTTTTTCTGATAAACTCAGAATGGTATTTATCGGTTTTCCCTTTCCTCTTAACCCGCTTTCAGGAAGTTCATATGCTTTTATTGAATAAACCCTCCCGAGATTTGAAACAAAAATTATATGGTCATGCGAAAATGCATAATACACATCTTCCGGAAAATCATCTTCGTCAAGTAAAAGTCCTCTCTGTCCCTGTGTTCCTCTTGACTGTGTTTTTAAATACGCACCGGGCACCCTTTTTATATACCCATTTTTTGAAAGTAATATAAGGAGTTTTTCTTTTTTTATAAGTTTTTCAATATCAATCTCCTCCGGTTCCTCATCAATTATTTCGGTTCTCCTTTTATCTCCATACTTTTCTTTTAAGTAAATAAGTTCTTTTTTTATCTCCTCAAAAAGAAGTTTTCTACTCTTTAAAATTGACTTTAATCTTTCAATTTCAATTATTAAATTTTTATATTCTTCTTCAAGTTTTGATGTTTCAAGTTTGGTTAATGTGGATAACTTCATATCAAGAATTGCCTGTGCCTGTTTCTCGGAAAGTTTGAATTCCTTCATAAGGAGTTTTTTTGCCTCTTTTGTGTCTTTTGAACCTTTTATTATTTCTATAACCCTGTCAATATTTGCAAGTGCAATTTTTAAACCTTCAAGAATGTGTGCTCTTTCCTCTGCTTTCTTTAATAAATACTGCGTTTTCCTTGTTACAACTTCCTCTCTGTGTTTAAGATAATAAACCAGAAGTTCCTTTAATGAGAGAACCTTCGGTTCTCCGTCAACAAGGGCAAGCAGTATTACACCGAACCTGTCTTGAAGCTGAGTGTATTTAAATAATTGGTTTAAAACAAATTTTTCGGATACTCCCCTTTTCAGTTCTATTACAATTCTTAATCCTTCCCTGTCTGATTCATCTCTTAAATCCTGAATTCCTTCAATTTTCTTTTCCCTTACAAGGTTTGCAATTCTTTCAAGAAGATTTGCTTTATTTACCATATAAGGAATTTCCGTAAATATGATTTTCTTTCTTGCTCCCCTTTCTTCAATATAATATTTTGCTCTGACGGTTAAAATTCCCCTTCCTGTCTTAAAATAATCAATTATTCCCTTTTTGCCGAGAATAATTCCTCCTGTCGGAAAATCCGGTCCTTCTATTATTTCAAAAATTTTCTCATCTTCGGCATCAGGATTGTCAATTAAATATAAAAGTGCATCGATTGTCTCATTTATATTATGCGGGGGTATATTGGTTGACATTCCGACCGCGATTCCTGTGGAGCCGTTAATTATTAAATTGGGTAATAAAGCAGGGAGGACCACGGGCTCTTTTAATCTGCCGTCAAAGTTAGGAATAAAATCAACCGTGTTTTTATCAATGTCTTTAAGCATTTCCATTGCAATTTTGGATAACCTGGCTTCGGTGTATCTGTAAGCAGCAGGAGGGTCTCCGTCAATTGAGCCGAAGTTTCCTTGTCCGTCAATGAGCGGATATCTTAGGGAAAAATCCTGCGCCATCCTTACAAGTGCATCATAAACAGCCATATCACCGTGAGGGTGATATTTTCCGAGAACATCCCCCACAACCGTTGCACTTTTCTTATAAGGCTTTCCGGGTACAAGACCCGCTTCATACATTGCATATAAAATTCTTCTGTGAACAGGCTTCAGTCCGTCTCTCACATCAGGAAGAGCTCTTCCTACAATTACACTCATTGCATAATCAATATAACTGATTGCCATTTCTTCTTCTATGGGGGTGAAGATCAGTTTTTCAGGCATGTTTCGGACCTCCTTTGAGATGATAAATTGAAAAGATAAATCCCAATTTCATAGAAAATTATAAGATAAGTTAATTCAAAATTTCAAATATTATTTGTTTTAAAATCCTTTAATTTTCAAATAAAAACCGAGTCTTGCATTTCTTCTTTCTCCCCGGACCCTTATGTCCTTTGCTTTTCCTTCGGGGTCATTGAACATTTGATACCACGTAGGGTCAGCAATAGTTAATAAGTTTTCATTATTGAACAGATTGTAAACATCAAGGAAAATGCCTAAGGTTCCGTAATCCGAGATTTTGAATTCTTTGAAAATTATTAGACTGAAAAAATCAACAGGTGGTAACCTTTTGGTATTTATCTTTTCCATTGCATCTCTGGAGTTTCTGAAGGGTGGAGTCCAGGGTGTACCTGTTCTTGAAAATAAAAAAAAGGAAATTCCCGAATTTCTGAATAAAAAAGGTAAATTTTGCGGCATATAAATTTCAAAATTGAATATAAATTTATATCTTGAGTCCCAATTCAAAGGAAAGAGATTCTCAGGTAAAGGAAATCTTGACCATTGCCACCGATAAAACATTTCTGGGTATAATGAGTTACCGTATGCTTTCTGGTAGGTTAGAATAAAATAAAATCCTACATTTGGAAAATATTCTCCGCCTCTGTTTTTTCTCAAAATAAATTCATATCCGTAAGAATAATGGTAGCCTTTATTCTCAACAATTGAAATATAATCAGATGTGGATTGCATGGAAAGGGTGGTTATGGCAATATTTTCTTTATAAAACAAACTTAAAAGAAAGTGTAAATTTTCCTCCAGGTTTTGTAACAAATTAATTTCATAGAGTATGGACCTCAGGGGCTTCAAAGGTGAGGTTCCGACACCACTTATAAGGAAAACACCCGAGAACACCAGGTTCACAATAGGATAGTAATATCCGAATTGCAACATATTTGAATAATTGAATCCTATTTCTGTTTTCTCTGTAATCTTTGTTTTAAATTTAAGGAAAAAATTTAAAAAATATAAAGGTCCGGATTTTTTCAGATTTTTAACATAGCGAATTCCTATGGAGTCTGGCTGAGAAAGGATTATGGAATCACTCAGATATTGCGAAGTATTAAACACATAAAATTTAGAACCAAAAAAACCTTTTAAGTTTTTGAAATAAAAATTGTCTCCTAAATAAAAATTAAATTCCCATGGTTCAATTTTGTGTTCTTTTAAAAAATCAATTATAGTGTAGGAAGTATCATTTTCTCTTTTTATGAAGTCTATGTTTGTCAGATTGAAATAAATATTTGAAAGTCCCCCTGCATAATCAATTGTATATTCATAAAAATTCGGTTTTTTGAAATTAAAACCGGAGGTTATTCTGTGATTTTTAAAGATTTTATTGATGTTATATGAAAAATAGAAATAAGAGCTTTTTTTGATTGAAAATTGTTCTCTCGGATATACCCACGGAAGCGGCATATACTGGTTTCCCACCCTTAAGAGTGTGGTGTCTTTTATCCAGTCGGGTCCCAGAAGGTCGGATAGAGAACCTTTGCCATTTCTTATATATTCCGATGAAGGTATAAAGGGATATTTATACCATTTGTTTGACATATAAATTACCGTGTCAATTTTTCCGCTTACGGTGTCTCTGACCTGAATAAGTTCTATATCAAATCTTACTCTTGCTCCCCATCCTGCTCTGTTGTAAGGAGAAGAATATGTGGTATCTATTGCCCACCATGCCGGTCCCATGGAGGTTGATGGATAGAGATTTGCAGCCCCTGCTTCCCACCAGTAGAAGGGTAATTCCACATATCCTCCTTTTTCGTTGATTTCAAGGTATTTTGTATTTCCGTTATAAAGTTTCATTAATGAGTCAATGCCTTTGCGGTAATCTTCTACAATCCATTTTCCCTGTGAGGAATTATAGTAAACGGGTCTGAAATAGTCAATATCAACTTCAACAAATCCATCCTCATCTCTGTCATCAAAGTCATCAACACCGTCATTATCAACATCTTCCAGGACATCTCTTTTGTATTCACAGGAGAAATAACCGAGTTTTATTTTATTTTTAAAATCTTTAAAATCGAAGTTAATTTCAGAGGACAGGAATTTTGTTTTGTCCTGATATTTGAAATAATTATCAAGTGCCAATCTCCAGTTAGCGTCCCATAATTTATTTTTTCTGAATTTATATGCTCCCTGAATATTGAGTTTTATTTTATTAAATTCAAAGTCAATTTTAGAAAAAAAAGAGTAATTTCTTGGGAAGTTTGAGTGTTTGAAGTCCGTGTATTCGGAGGATAATAGAAATTTAATATTTTTGTATTTAAATAAAGGACCTGATAGCAGAAATTCATAGATTTTTTCTCTTTTCAAATCGCTTTTTCTTCCGAGCAATAAATCAGCGTAGTAATCACCTTTTTCTTCGTCCAGGAAGTTTATATCCCTGTCGGATATTCTGATTTCCATGTTTAATTTATCTTCCGGTTTTTTTGTTTCAATGAAGAATAGACCCGAATTTGCGTCCTGGTTTTCAATATCAAAGTTACCCCTTTTTATTTTGATTTTTTTGATGGAGATTAAAGGAATAAATGGCTTTGACTCTCCTGTGTAAGGGTTATATACAGGGAAGCCGTTTATGTAGTATATATTCTGGTAATAATCAGAGCCTCTTATGTAGTTCTCATAGATTTTGACTGAGGACGGTGAATACTGGATTAAATCCTCAATATTCAGAATCGGGTAATAATCAATGTTTTCAAATTTCCATGTTGAAAATTCATAATCAGGACCTTCATAAATTGTATCATTTATTGAAAAATTCAGAAATATAAATAAAATATACCACCACATCCTAAAATTTTAAGAAATTTTAAATTTTATCTCAAACTATAATCTTATTTTTACCCCTAATTATTTCACCCAAAAGATAAAAACTCTCTTTCCTCTTAATTAAAAATTCCCTTATTTTATTGAAATTCTCGGGTTCAATAACTGCTATCATTCCGATTCCCATATTAAATACTTTTAGCATTTCGTCCACAGGAACATTGCCTTCCTTCTGAATTATGTCAAAGATTAAAGGTTTTTTTATATCCCTTATATCTATCTCAAATCCCAGATTATTCGGGATTATTCTTTTTAAATTTTCTTCAATTCCTCCTCCTGTTATATGAGCAACACCTTTTATTAAGTTTTTCTCAACCAAAGGGTATACCAAATTGAAATAACTTTTATGAGGTTTTAAAAGTAAGGTTTCAAGGGTTTTTCCTGCTATTTTATCTTTTAAAGAATATTTTTTTAATAAAACTTTCCTTGCAAGGGAATAACCGTTTGTATGAAGCCCATTTGAGGGAAGTCCTATTAAAATATCACCTTTTTTGATTTTCTTAGGCAATAAATCACTTTTTTTAATTATTCCAACACAGAAACCTACGATATCCCATTCATTTTTGTTGTAGATATCCGGCATCTCGGCGGTTTCTCCACCGAGAAGTATTATATTTCCGTTTTCTTTCAATGCCCTCTTTATTCCATTTGCAATCTTTTCTATTGCTTTAATATCAAGACTTGAAGATGCAATATAGTCAAGAAAAAATAAAGGTTTTGCACCTTGACATAAAAGGTCATTGACACAATGATTAACAATGTCAACACCGAGGATTTCAAATTTACCTGCCATTCTTGCAACCTGTGTTTTTGTTCCTACACCGTCACATGTAGCCGCAAGAAAAAAATTTTTAAAAGGATAGATTCCGGAAAATCTTTCCTTCTGTCTTGTCAATTTTTTAAAAATTTTGCTTAAATTCTCAGCCTTTGTTAGGTCAACCCCTGCGTCTTTATATCTCATTTACTATACCTGTATTCAATTTCTTTTATTATTTTTTTAATGCATCTTTCAATAAGTTTTGCAACATTTCTGTAAGTCAAAAGGTCTTTTCCGAAGGGATCAGGCACTTCTATCAATCTTTTATTGGAGCAGAGCAGTTTTGTCTTTTCATAATATCCCATTTTCTGAATTTCTCTCAGATGTGTTTTTTCCATTACATAAATAAAATCAGCCCATTCAAGGTGTTCTTTTTTAAGTATATGTGTTTTTAAATAATTCAGGTTTACATTGTAATTTTCTTTTAAAACCGTAAGTGTTTTATCCGAAATCGGGAAGCCTTCGGTTGTTCTTAACCCTGCTGATTTGATATTTATTTTATCTTTAAGATTCTCCGGTAACAATTTGTAAAAAATGCCCATTGCTAAGGGTGACCTGCATGTGTTACCCGTACATACAAAAAGTATGTTTGTTTTAATATCAGAAGAGATTTTTATTTTTTTTAATAAGACATTTTCAATTTTTGCGATTCCTACCGGTCCTTTTCTAACCATGACAAACGGGGTCTTTGAAACATCAAGAATCGTAGAAGGCACAGAATATGAAGCATCTTGCGGATACACATAATCAACCATATTGCCGAATTTCTTTATTACCTCTTTATATTTAAAAATTTCTTTTTCACCCGATATATTCACGCTTGTTTGCACAAGCGGACCTGCTTCTCTGCACAATCTTAACGGCACAGGATGAGAGGGTATCCTGAGGGATACCGTATTCTTTTTCGGATGAATTAAATAAGGAGGAATATTTCTTTTTGCTTCAAAGAGAAGAGTTAAGGGTCCTGGCCAGAGATTGTAAATTAGTCTTTTTCTTGTTTCCGTTATTTTTCTTGCAAACTTATTAACTTCTTTTTTATCGGATATAAAAATTCCGAGTGTTTTCGTCTTTTCTCTTTTTTTAATTTTGAAAATTCTTTCAATTCCTTCTTTGGACCAATAGGGGCATACAAATCCAAAGACTGTGTCCGTAGGAATGGCAATTACTCCCCCTTTTCTAAGGATTTCTACTGCTTTTTTTATTTTTTGAGAAGAGGCTTTTAAATCCAAAATTAAAAAATAAGCCCGCGGCCGGACTCGAACCGGCGACCTCTTCCTTACCAAGGAAGTGCTCTACCGCCTGAGCTACGCGGGCAATTTTAAATTATAGGATAATTGAGCAATATTTGTAAAAATTAAACGAGAATTTCTTTCGTGGTAAGAGTACCACTTCCTACCTTTCTCTCCAAATTGTTTTTAATTATATAAAGATAGAAAGTGTCAATTACATTTTTTCTTAAATTTCTTAAAAGAAACTTAATATTAGGTTTAGAAGTGTAAAAATGTTTGAATTTTTTAATTTCTTTAATTTTAAATTTTTTCTTCAATTTTATCAGCTTTCCTTTATCTCTCCTGTTTATAATAAGATACGCTTTATGCTCTCTAATTTTTGCTATTTCTTTCATATTATTCACATACACTACAAATTTTCCGGAATAGAAAGGAATTGCATAATATTTCATTGTATTAAACAAATAAATTTTTGAATCCTTATCTTTTAAAAATTTACCCATTCTAATAGGTGCGTTATATTTCACCATCTCAATAAATATAAAAAACATGGAAACAAAAGTAAGGGAAGTTATGACAGATAAAAAGATATGTGAATTTTTGTTCCTGAAAGAGAGTGTAAAAATGAACAACAGGACAAAAAATATCAAGACACTTATAATGTTCGGGAAACAAAAAAATGTCAGAAACAGAACAAAAAGAACTAAGATTAATTCCGTTATATAAAAAATAATTTCGGGTATTTCATTATTCAAAGCAAAACCCGTAAAAATAACCGCACCTATAAGAGCGGGAAAAGAATGCTGAGGCATTTTCCATCTTTCAAAAGAAGAGATTAATAAAGTTAGAAAAGGTATGGAAAGAAAATAAATCTCTTTTTTGCATAAATTTTTCAAATTTTTAAAAATACCGTAAATAAAAACAATTGTCCAAGGTAAAAATGCCCATAAGAATGAATGAAATAAATATAACGGATCTCCTGTCTTAGGGAATTTTCCGGATACAAATCTTCCGAAGGTTTGACCTATGGCCAAGTAAAAAACTCCTTCTTTGCCTATATGGTTATAAACCATTTTGAGCCATGCAAGGAAAGGAATTACAGAAAATATCGATAAAATTATAATTATCTTTATTTCCTTGAAGTTTACAAATTTAAATAAATAAGCAATTATAAGGAAAAATAACGGCCAGAGAACACCTATCGGTCCTTTTGTCAAAACTCCGCAACTTGTGAATAATAAATAAAGAAAAAGAAAAAATTTTCTTCCGGAATTCCTGTATTCAAAAACAGACCATAATGCTCCGTATAAAAAACAAATTAAAAGTAAATCAATCTTAGGTTGGATAACCATCACAAAAAATGCGGATGAAGTAAGAGTTATAATCAAAGAGTTAATCGCAGTTTTTTTATTGTAAAACAAAAAAGCAATTCGGTAAATGAAAAATAAAGTCAAAATTAAAGAAATAAAAAGGGGCAATCGTGCTGAAACTTCATTTATACCCGTGAATTTCATAAACAGGGATTGAAACCAGAAAAAAAGGGGCGGTTTTTCATAAAAAATTTCGTTGTTTGCTTTTAAATGGAGAAAATCTCTGTTAATTACTATTTCTCTTGATACTTCCGCGTATAAGGCAGGGTCTCCATCTTGAATCGGTGCTATCAAAGACAGAACAAAAGGTAAGAAAAACAACAAATATATTGCTTTTTTCATATTTATATTTTATATTATACAAATGAAAATTTTGCTTAATGAATTAAAGGAAGGTAAAACCGATTTCTTTTATGAGCTTGAAAAAAAGCAGGCAAATGAACTTTTTGAGAACACAGAAATAAAAAGGGTCAAACTCAGTACGGATGGCTGGATCCAAAAAAAGGGACCGGAGTTTGTTCTATTTTTACATGTCAAGGGTCAGGGTGAACTCACGTGTGCAAGATGTCTTGAGAAATTTAAATACAAATTTGAAGACGAATTTACCTACAATATATTTTTGGGAAAAGACCCTGCTTTAAGCAGAAAAGAATACAATTTTTCCGAACAGGATGCTGCTTCCCTTTATATTGAAAATTATGAACTTGATATTTTACCATTAATAAAAGAAATTGTTTTGCTTTCATTACCCATGAAACCTTTATGTAAAGAGGATTGTAAAGGGATTTGTCCGGTATGCGGTATAAACAAAAATATTGAAAAATGCTCACATGACAGCAAGGGAAAGTATTCACCTTTTGTTGATTTGATGAAGAAATTGAGAAAAACAAAATGAAGGGTTCAAGTCCCTTAAATAAAGGGAATTAAAAATGCCTGTACCCAAAAGAAGACACTCACGGGCGCGTTCAAGAAAAAGAAGAACACATTATAAGATTCGTCCTTTTACTTTAACAACCTGTCCGAATTGCGGAGAAGCAAAATTGCCCCATCGTGTCTGTCCTCATTGCGGATATTATAAAGGTAAACCCGTTATTCAAATAGAAGAGAAATTGGCTTGAGGAAATTAGCACTTGATCTCTTGGGAACAGACTGTGCACCCCAACCTGAGATAGAGGGAGCGGAGGAATTTATTGAGGAAAATCCGAATGTTTTTCTCTATCTAATCGGAACAAAAGATATAAAAGATAAAATAACCCTTAAAAACAATTTTGAATTTATTGAAACCCGGGAAAAGGTATATTTTCATGAAAAGCCATCCGAGGTAATAAAAAAGAAGAAAGATTCAACAATGGCAGTGGGTCTTCATCTTCTCAAGGAGGGTAAAGCAGATGCCTTTGTAAGTGCAGGGAATACCGGTGCCCTTCTTGCTTATTCAATAAGAATATTGGGCAGATTGAAGGGAGTTAAAAGACCTGCTATATGTGCCCTATTTCCCACATATAAAGGATTTTGTGCTGTGCTTGATGTCGGAGCCAATGCGGATGTAAGACCCCTCTTTTTGTATCAATTCGGGGTAATGGGAGAAATATTTGTAAAAGAGATACTGGGTATAGATAAACCGAAAATTGCTATAATATCAATAGGAGAGGAAGAAACAAAGGGAAGTGAGTTAACTTTAAAAACAAAGGAACTTTTTGAATCAAACAAAAATTTGAATTTCATAGGAAATATTGAAGGAAATGAAATATTAAAGGGTAAGGCTGATGTGGTTGTAACGGACGGTTTTACGGGCAATGTTCTTTTAAAATTCGGAGAAGGGGTAATAGAGATGGTTCAAAAATTTTTTAAAGAAGGGGTCATCAGTAATTTTAAGTATAAACTCGGTGCTTTATTGATGAAGAATTTGTTTTATGAATTCAGAAAAAAGGTAAGTTATGAGGAATTCGGTGGTGCACCTCTATTGGGAATTAACGGCAATGTTTTCGTTGCACACGGTAGAAGTAATAAAATTGCTATAAAAAATGCTTTAAAAACTGCTTTAAAATTCAGTGAATTAAATGTAAATCATAAAATCGAAAAAGCCTTATCTTGAAAGACACAATTTATTGTACTTATTTATTAATAACATTTTCTCCTTTTGAAAATTTCTCTTTTATAAAAAATTTAAAAATCTATAATAAGTGAAGGAATAACAAGGTCAGGAATATTTTCTGATTTCTGAATTTTTTTGAGGTCAATCCATACAATTATCCTCTCATCTCCTTTCTATCTTTCTTTGTTTTTAAATATTCCCTTGAAATGGTTTATAATATTTTTATGAAAAAAATATTTTTTATTTTGTGTATTAATATCCTTTTAGCGGATGGGTTTATAATTCCGATACCTCCGAGACCTCATCCGCGCGCAAAGATCTATATGGACCTGAAAACTCATCATGTGAAAATTAAGACAATAAACCGAATATGCAGGGTTGAGGTTGATGAAGTTTTCTATAATCCTTATAATTTCCGCATTGAAGGAGAATACATTTTCCCCTTACCGAAAGGCGCCATGCCTTCTGAATTCTCACTTTTTATTAACGGAAGAGAAGTAAAAGGCGAAGTGCTTGAAAAGGAAAAAGCAAGAAAAATTTATGAACAAATCGTAAGGAGATTAAAAGACCCTGCACTTTTGGAATATTATGACAGAAACCTTTTCAGGGCAAAAGTATTTCCCATTGAACCGAAAAGAGAAGTAAGGGTTAAAATAAGATACGAATATGAACTGAAACGAAAGGGGGATTTTTACGAAATATTCTACCCCTTTAAGATAGAAGGAATATCAGAAAAACCCGTTGAAGATGTTGTTATAAGTTTTGAAATAAAAGATGAAAAACCCATAAAACTCTGCTTTTCCCCTACACATAAAGTTGATTTCCATAAAAAAGAAAATGAGGTAATAGGTGCTTATGAAGCAAAAAATGTAAAACCTGATAAGGATTTTATACTTTATTATTCTGTTTCAAGAGAAAAATTTGACCTGGACCTTTTGAGTTATAAAAAAGATGAAGACGGATTCTTTTTGCTCGGGATAAGCACACCCACTCAACCGGAAAAGAAGGAAATATTACCTAAGGATATTGCATTTGTGATTGATGTTTCCGGCTCAATGTCAGGAGAAAAAATTGAACAGGCAAAAAAGGGACTTTTATTCTTTGTTGAACATCTTAATAAGGAAGATAGATTCAATATAATAAGTTTTTCCTCTGATATTGTTCCTTTTAAAAAAGAACTTGTTTATGCAAGCGAAGAAAACATAAAAGAAGCAAAAGATTTTATAGATAAACTTGAAGCTGTTGGAGGCACAAATATAAACTCTGCTCTTATTTATACTCTTGAACTTTTTAAAAACAAAAGACCTTCTTATGTTTTATTTCTGACAGACGGATTACCAACAGTTGGAGAAACTTCAATTGAAAGAATTTTGAAAAATGTAAAGGAAAAATTAAAAAATCAGAAAATTTTTGTATTCGGTGTAGGGTATGATGTAAATACTGTATTTCTGGATGAATTATCAAAAGAAGGAAAAGGGATCAGCGAGTATATTGAACCGAATGAAAACCTTGAAATTGCAATTTCTTCTTTATATTCCAAGATAATGCATCCTGCAATTGAAGATGTTAAAGTTGAATTTAATAATATAGAGGTATATAAATTACATCCTGCGGAAATAGGAGACCTTTTTTACGGGCAGGATGTTTTTATAGCGGGAAGATACAGAAATTCCGGAACAGGACAGGTTGTTATAAAAGGCGCAAAAAAAGAAGAGGAATTTGTCTTTGAAAAAACCCTTGAGTTTCCTGAAAGAAATGAGGAGCTTGATTTCATTCCTGTTATATGGGCGAGAAAAAGGATTGCATATTTACTCTCCCAAATAAGGATACACGGTGAGAATAAGGAACTTGTAGATGAGGTTGAAAAATTGGGTAAAAAATATGGAATTGTGACTCCTTATACTTCTTATCTTGTAAGGGAAAAAGAAAGAAGAAGGATAACACTTGGTATAAGTGGAGCACGATTTAAGGCAGAAAAGAAGGGGAAACTTGCCATCAAAATAGCAAAGGAACTTGGTAAAATGGAAGAGATTGTAGTCGTTACAGAACCTGAGATTGAGTCAATCAAAAGAATAGGAACAAAGGTATTTTATTTAAAAGACGGATTTTATGTGGATTCTGAATACAGAGAGGGTATGAAATTAATAGAAATAAAATTCGGTTCGGATGAATATTTTGATTTAATAAGAAAATATCCCGAATATGCAAAATATCTCTCTGTAGGTGAAAATTTGATAGTTGTGATTGAAAATATTGCCTATAGGATAAAAGAGTAAGATTTATTTACTTAAAAAAAATTCTTATTGCAACAATGATTAAAAATATTGCAAAGAGTTTTGAAAGTGTCTTTGTCGGTAAGACATTTGCTATATAAGCGCCGAAAAATGCACCCACAAATAGACCCACAGCAATTAAAATTGCTCCCGTTAAGTTCACATTTCCGTGTCTCCAATATTCAATAAATCCCAAAATTCCAACAGGAAGAAGAAGGGCTCCGAGAGATGTTCCTTGAGCAAGATGCTGATTCATTTTAAAAAAGAATATAAGAGCGGGTATTATAATAAGTCCTCCTCCGATCCCGAAAAGACCCGAAAGCACACCCGCCAAAATACCGATTATTAAAAAACCGATAATCTGTGTCATATATTAAGATTAAAAAAAATAAAAAAATATTTCAAATAAAAGCAAAAATCCCTCCCGCAAAGGGAGGGGAAACAAAATCCCTCTGGGTTTGATTTACTCCTCTATTTCAATCTTGATTTCTTTCGGCTTAACCCTTTCACTCTTCGGAATTTCAATTTTCAGGATTCCGTCTTTGTAAGTTGCCTTCGCCTTTTCAGGTTCCACCTCTTTGGGAAAGGGAATATATCTCTGGAATTTACCGTAACTTCTTTCGATTCTGTGATAGGTTTTTCCTTTTTCCTCTTTTTCCCTTTTCCTTTCACCGGATATAGTTATTCCATCTTCATCAACGGTAACCTTTATGTTATCCTTTTTCATACCCGGAAGTTCAGCAGTCACTATGAATGCATCGTCTGTCTCCTCAAGGTCACATGCAGGAATGAAAGATTCTGCCTCACTGAACAGGAAACTCCTTTTTCCGAAAAAGGAGTCAAAAAGTTTATCAATTTCCTCTCTGAGAGAGGAAATTTCTTTAAAAGGATCCCATTTAATGATTTCCTTCATTTTATCCCCCCTTTTTTATTTTACCTCCATAAGGGATTCGAACCCTTAAAGGAGGTTTTTATATATATAACCTCTTTTTTTCATTTTTTCAAGACCTTTTTATATCTTAAAAAAAGTTTTTTAGAATAAATAAGAACCCTGTCAATAGATACCAGAATTCTGCTTCCTATTTCAATTTTCTCCCCTCTTTTTAGATAAATCTGCTTATTTTCAAGGTCAAATTTTGATTTAAAGGGTAAAGTATCCTTCTCAATAAAACCTTCAAAATAAAAATCAGGAACATAGACCCATATTCCGTTGGATATTATACCTGTTACAATTCCCTCTCCCTCTTCTCCTGTTCTTTGTTTTAAATGTTCAAGAATTTTCATATCCACTATGTCCCATTCCGCCTTTTGGGCTATTCTTTCTGTATCCGAAGCTCTTTCCGCTAACTCACTCAACCTTTCCTCATCAGGATATTTACTTAATTTATCTTTTTTCATAAAATTTAATAAATTATGAATAACTAAATCAGTTAACCTTCTGATAGGAGAAGTAAAGTGAGTATAATACATTAAAGCGAGTCCGTAATGCCCTGCATTTTGAGTAGAATACTTAGCCTGCTTCATTGCTTTTAGAATGCTCTTTATAACAATGTATTCCTCTTTTTTACCTTTTACATTTTCTATTATCTGAACCAAGTCCGAAGATGTGAGTTCTTTTTTCCTTAAAATATTCTGAATTTTTGAATCCTTGAGCATGAGGGAAAGTATTTTCTTTAATTCTTCTATTTTTCTTATATCCGGCTCTTCATGTATCCTGTAAATAAAGGGTAAATTCTTTTTAGCAAAGTACTTTGCAATCATTCTGTTTGCTAAAATCATACATTCCTCAATTAATGAATGAGTAAACACTGCTTTTTCAAAACGTACAAGTTTTACTTTACCTTCCTCTGTGAATAAAACTTCGGGTTCGGGTAAATCAAAGTCAAGTGAACCCCTTCTCCTTCTTCTTTCTTTTAATATTCTTGATATTTCTTCCGAAACTTTAAGAGCTTCAAAAATTTTATCTTCAATTTTTATTTTTCCTTCCAAAATGTCTTGGGCTTCCTCGTAGTTTAATCTTTTATCCGACTTTATAATACTGTCATAAAATTTAAACTTTCTTACATTTCCCTTGAGATCAAGAAATATATAAATGGTCTTTGCAAGGCGAATTCTATTTGGCTGAAGGGAGCAGAATTTCTCCGATAATAAATTCGGCAACATGTGAATTACTTTTTGTATCAAATAATAACTCGTTCCCCTTTTTTCTGCTTCTTTAAATATTTTTGACTCCAAAGGCACAAAAAAAGAGACATCCGCAATATGAACATAAAGTTCATATCCCTTTTCTGTTTTAAATGCACTTATAGCATCATCAAAATCCTTTGCATTTACAGGGTCTATTGTGAATGTAACTAAATTCGTAAAATCCTTTCTATTTTTAATTTCTTTCTTCATTTTTTTCTTCAAAATTTCTTCCTTTATTACGTCCTTAGGGTACTCTCCGGGCAGGTTATAAATAAATTTTATAAGATTGTAAGCGGTCTCCGGATCCTCGGGATGTCCCAGATTCGTTAAACCTTTCGCCTTATCTTTTTTTATGAGAATAAATCCCACTTTATTACCTGAAGGAATATTTTTATAATTAGATAAAGGTATAATCTTAGGGGGGAGTCCTTCCTGATCAGGCTCTATGTATGTATCCTTCATACTTTTCCACAATGTGCCCGAAAATCTCCTTTCTCCTTTTTTAAGAATTGATATTACTTTGCCCTCCGGTCCTTTTTTTCCTATTTTTGTGATAACTGCTTTCACAACATCACCGTCCATTGCTCCTTTTAAGAATCTCTTCGGAATAAAAACATCCTTTCCTTTTTCAACAAGAAGAAATCCGAATCCGTTTGACTTTATTTCAATTTTGCCTTCAATAATTTGATTTTCAACAACAAGTATTGTTTTTTTATTCAGAAATTTTATAACCCCCTCTTTTTCCATTTCTTCCAGAATTTCAAGAAAAGTCTGTTTTTTGTTTTTCGGTATTCTGAATAATTTTATGAGTTTTTTTATGCGATGTTTTTTATTTTTTTTCTTCCTGAAAAACTTTATCAGTTTTTCTTTCAAATTTTCCATTATTTATTTTATAATTGATATTATGAAAAAAGCATTAATTTCGGTTTTTAATAAAGAAAAAATTGAAACACTGGCAGGTTTTCTTTCGGAAAAAGGTTTTGAAATATATGCAACAAAAGGAACAAAAAAATATCTTACAGAAAAAGGAATAGAAGCTTTCGGTCTGGAAGAAATGGGTATTGATACAGAAGGTATTGCAGGAGGCAGAATAAAAACAATGCATCCTTTATTGCTTGAAAAAATTCTTTCCAAGGAAGGTGATGTCTTTGAAGTTGTTGTTTGTAATCTTTATCCTTTTGAAGAGAAATTAAGAGAGGGAATAAATGAACCTGAAATTTATGAATATATTGACATAGGTGGTGTAACTCTTATAAGAGCAGCCTGTAAAAACATTGAGAGGACCTTACCTATTGTTGATCCGGATGATTATGATTTATTTAAGGAAAAATATGAAAAGGGATTAAATAAGAAAGACAGATTTTATTTTGCAGCAAAGGCATTTGAATATGTAACTTTTTATGATGCAATAATTTCAGATTTTTTCAGAAAAAAAAGCGGAGATTTTCCTTTTTACTTCAACATTTCTGGCAAAAAAATCTTTGATTTAAGATATGGGGAGAACCCTCAGCAGAAGGCAGTGGTTTACGGTCGTAAATTTATAGAGTCCTTGTACGGCAAAAAACTCTCTTATAATAACTTGCTTGACATTGAAAGTGCTTTTTTGTGTGTATCAGAATTTGAAGAACCGACATGCGTGATTATTAAGCATACATCTCCGTGCGGTGTTGCTTCAGGTGAAACTCTTGAGGAGGCATTTGAAAGAGCGTTCTTATCCGATCCTGAATCCGCATTCGGAGGAATTGTTGCTTTTAACAAAACTTTGGATGACAGAACAGCAGAAAGGGTTGTATCCAATTTTTTTGAGGTCGTGATTGCCCCTGATTTTGAAGAGAATACAGTTGAAATTTTGAAAAAGAGGAAAAATTTAAGAATCATAAATTCATCTGATATACATGTTTCTGATTATGAATTTCGTTCTGTTTTTGATTTTATTTTATTTCAGGAAAGAATGAGGGAAACTATTTCACCTTCAGAATGGGAATTGAAGACCACAAAAGAAGCAAGTTCAGCGGAAATTGAGGACCTTTATTTTGCTTTAAAAGTGGTAAAGTATGTGAAATCTAATGCAATATGTATAGTAAAAGCAAAGAGGACATTGGGTATCGGCTCAGGGCAACCGTCAAGGATAAGGGCACTTGAAATAGCAATAGATAAAGCAAAATCTTTCGGGCTTTCCACCGTGGGAGCCGTTCTCGCTTCCGATGCCTTCTTTCCTTTCAGGGACTCAATTGATAAAGCGGCACAGGAAGGAATAAGTGCAATTGTAACTCCCGGCGGTTCAATAAGGGATGAGGAAGTGATAAAAGCTGCCGAGGAAAATGGCATATCCCTTTATTTGATAAAAGAAAGATATTTCAGACATTGATTTGAAAATAGAAAAAATTGTATATCCACCTTTGTATGTAAATACATATCTTATTTTTGATGATTCGGGGAACTGTATATGCATAGATCCCGGTGGCGAATTTAGAAAAATAAAAGAAATTATCAAAGATAAGTCCCTGGAGGGTATTTTAATAACCCATGCTCATTTTGATCATATATTGGGGATTCCTTTTATTGAGAATATAGAAGACATTTCTATTTATTTACCTCAGGAAGATTTCTTTTTATATAAAACCGCAAGGGAATATACAAAGAATTTTCTCGGTTTTGATCCCGGAGAGTTCAGGATGCCGGATAGATTTTTAAGAGGAGGAGAGAAGATAAAAATAGGGGAAATAGATATCAATGTTCATTTCGTTCCCGGTAATACACCGGGGCATCTTTTATATGAAATTGATAAAAAGATTTTTTGCGGAGATTTAATATTTGCAGGTAGTATAGGCAGGACAGATTTTCCGGAGAGTTCATGGGAGAAGATGAAGAAATCCCTTTTATATGTCTTAAAAAACTTTTCTGATGACTGTGAAATATATCCGGGACACGGACCGAAAACAACCTTGAGAAATGAGAAAGCAGAGAACCCATTTTTAATTGAAATTATGTGAAAATCATAAATCTCGGATCTCCCTTACTTTATGTGGGAACAGGGATGGATAATTGAAAAATAATCTTTATTTCTAACACAAAAGCCTCACATAATTAATGGTACAAGATTATAAAAAGAGTCAAAAAAGTTTGCAATGAGAGCAAACTTGTTCCTTATTGAAAAAATTCATTTTTCATTTTATAATTTTATAGATATTTAAGGTTCAAATCCTTTTAAAAATTTAATTAAAAATTATGCCGGTATTTGTATGGAAAGGAAGGACACCCGAAGGAAGGGCGGTTGAAGGAGAGATGACAGCAGATTCTCAGCAAGAGGTAATTTCTGCTTTAAGGAAAAGGAATATAATTCCGATTTCTGTGAATATTAAAGAGAAAAAGAAACTTCCATCTCTTGAAGATTTATTTCCTGGAAAAGTCAGTGCTGATGAGATGGCAATGTTTACAAAGCAATTTGCAACTATGCTTGAAGCGGGTCTTCCTCTGATGGATACCCTGAATACCCTCTATGTGCAAACAAAAAACAACACTTTGAAAAGAGCTATAGGTAGGATTGCAGAAGACCTTGAAGGCGGTTATACTCTTGCAGATGCTATGAGGAAACATAAAAGAATATTCCCCGATCTTTATGTCAACATGGTGGAGGCAGGCGAAAAGGGAGGTGCTTTGGGAGAAATATTATTGAGACTCGCTGAATACCTTGAAAAGACCGCTGATTTACAAAGGAAAATAAAAGGAGCAATGATTTACCCTATTATTGTTATATTTGTTGCACTTGCTGCAACTGCTGCACTTCTTGTGTTCGTGATACCTACATTTGCGGGTCTGTATGAAAGTTTCGGCGCAGATCTCCCGATGTTGACAAAACTTGTGATTGGACTCTCAAATTTTGTTAAAAAATATATTCTATGGATTGTAGTGGGTCTTATTGGTATCGGTGTCGGAATAAGAATATGGTACGGTACGGACCCTGGTAAAGAAATAATTGATAGAATCCTTCTTAAATTTCCGATTATAGGTAATTTGATTCATAAACAGGCACTTTCAAGATTTTCTAGGACACTTTCAACTCTTTTGAGAAGTGGTGTGCCCCTTCTTGATTCAATGGATATTACTGCTAAAACCACAGGTAACAGAGTTGTTCAGCATGGAATAGAAAAAGCAAGAAACTCAATAAGGGAAGGTTCAACCATTTCTGCACCCTTACAAAAATCAGGAATATTTCCGCCGCTCGTTGTCCAGATGGTTCATATTGGGGAACAATCGGGTAACTTAGATGAGATGCTATCAAAAGTTGCGGACTTCTATGATAGGGAAGTTGATGCAGCAGTGGATGCACTGACTTCGGCACTTGAACCCTTGATAATGGTGTTCCTCGGAGGTATTGTCGGTACGATGGTCATAGCAATGTATTTACCGATTTTCAAACTCATTCCCACACTTATGGAATCACTGGGAGGCGGAGGATGAGGATCTATGGACCAAAAACTTGCCGTTTTTGACCCGAAAAGGGGGGAAGCGAGGGATTATTGAGAGCTATTTTTATAAATGAAACTTAGAGAGGAATATAAAAAAGAGATAAAGATATTTAATTTAACCCTTCTTTTAAGACCCATAATAGTTTTTTTCTGTCTATCGATCGGTTATTATTTTTTAAAAGATTTGTTACCTGTTTCTCCTTTCCCTTTTATATGGATTTTTCTTTCCTCTCTTTTTATCTCAATCCTCTTTTATATTTCTGCTAAAAAAGGTAAAAAATTCCTTTTGACGCATTTATTTGCAGACATTGCTCTTATCATAGGTATTATGCATTTCACAGGCGGTCCTGAAAGTGCTTTCTCTATTCTTTTCTTTCTTGTCATAATCATGGCATCATTATTTCTTGAAAGAGATAAATTTTTTCTCTTTTCTGTGAATCTGATAATTGCATATAATATATTTCTCTTTTTATGGACCACAAATATTCTTAAGACCCCTTTTGAATTGGAAATTGCAAAGTCAGAAATGTTTTTAAGAGGCTATATCTTTACCCTGTCCTTTATAATAGCTTCCTTTCTTTCTTACATCCTTTCCGAAAGAGCACGGAGAGGGGAAAAGAGAGCATTAAGAGCAGATTTTCTTGCAAAAGAGATACTTAAAAATCTGGGAGAAATTGTGGTTGTTAGAAATAAAAATAAAGAAGTTCTTTTTTCAAACTCGAATTTACCTGAGAATTTTTTAAAATTAATTGAAAAAAATCCGAAAATAAAAGAAATTGTTTTAAATAGTTCCATCTTCTCCTTAAATTACAAGAAGTTTCCGTTATTTGATGATGAAATAGAGATTTTTGTTTTAAGGGATATAACTAAGGAAAGGGAGATGGAAGAAATCATAAAGCAGAAAGAAAAAGAAAAATTTTTAACAGAACTTTCTCAAGGACTTGCTCATGAAATAAGAAATCCCTTGGGTGCAATACAGGGTGCTTTTTCTACTTTATCAAAAGTTAAAGATAAAGAAAAAAAAGAAAAACTTTTGAATCTTATCAAAAAAGAAATAGAAAGATTAAACTCAATGGTAAATGTCTTTTCACAGTACGCAAAAATAAAGAAAATAAATAAGGAGAAAATCCCGCTTAAAATCTTTGTCTCAAATATTGCAAATGAATTTAAAGTTCAAAATTTACATTTTGAAAATACTCCTGAATTTATTGAATGTGATCCTTATCTTATGAAAATAGCAATTTCAAATTTATTAAGGAATGCAATTGAGGCAGTTGACGGAGACATTACAAAGGTTAGAATTGAAATAAAAAGTAATAACTCGCAGACAGAAATAAGCATAAAAGATGAAGGACCAGGAATAAATGAAGAAGAAATTGAAAAAATTAAATATCCTTTTTATACGACGAAAACCGGCGGTATGGGGATGGGTTTGCCTCTTGCAGACAGAATTGCAGAGTTACACGGATTTAAATTAAAGATAGAAAGTAAAAAAGGTAAAGGTACAGAGGCAAAAATTGTTATAAAATGAAAGCAAAAGTACTCATAATCGATGACGAAATTTCCATGCTTGAATGGATGAAAATTGCTCTTGAGAATAAATATGAGGTTTTGACAATAAATAAACCGGAAAATTTTATAGAGATTGTTGAAAGTGAAAAACCCGATATTATAGTGACAGATATAAGAATGCCTGGGCTTACCGGTTTTGATATTTTGGAAATATTAAATAGAAAGAATCTTGGAATTCCGTGCATATTAATGACTGCCTATGCGTCCATAGATTCGGTGATAGAGGCAATGAGAAAAGGAGCAAAAGATTATTTAGTAAAACCATTTTCTGAAGAAGAGCTTGTCTTCAGGATCGAAAAATATTTGCCTTTTAAAAAAGAAGTTAAGGAATTTATTGCAGAAGACGAGAAAACATTAAAAATAAGAGAATTGGCGGAAAAAGCAGCAAAAACGGATGTTCCTGTTTTTATTTACGGAGAAAGCGGTGTCTGAAAAGAAGTGCTGGCAAAATTCATACATGAAAATTCTCCGAGAAGAGAACACAAATTTGTTGCTATAAACTGTGCCGCATTTCCTTCGGAACTTTTAGAATCAGAACTTTTTGGGTACAAAAGAGGAGCTTTTACCGGTGCCCATAAGGACAAAAAAGGATTATTTGAGATCGCTGATAAAGGAACCATTTTTCTTGATGAAATATCAGAAATGCCTTTAAATTTACAACCCAAACTTTTAAGGGTTTTGGAAACCAAAGAAATAACTCCTTTGGGTTCGGTTGAGTCAAAAAGGATAGATGTCAGAATAATAAGCGCCACAAACATGGATCCAAAGGAAGCAATAGAAAAAGGAAAACTGAGACAGGATTTATATTACAGAATTTCAACTTTCCCTATAAATATTCCTCCTTTAAGGGAAAGAAGAAAGGATATTGAAGCTCTCATTGATTATCTTTTAAACAAAATATCGCACAAACTCAATAAAAGATTTAAAATCAATGAGGAAGCAAGGAAAATTTTACTTGAATATAAATGGCCGGGAAATGTGAGGGAGCTTGAGAATGTTTTGGAAAGGGCGTGTATAATATGTGAGAATGAAATTATCACAAGAAAAGATTTACCTCATGAAATAATAGAAGAGTCCGATATGAAACTCGGACTCAGAGAAATTGAGGAAAAATACATAATGGAAGTCTTGAAAGAAGAAAACGGAAATGTGAAAAGAGCAGCAGAAAGACTGGGAGTTCATCCATCAACAATTTACAGAAAATTAAAAAAGATTTCAAGGAAAAATGGAAAATAATGAAAAACTGGCGGAGCTTTTTAACAAACTTGCGGATGCGCTTGAATTCTTAGGAGAAATTCCCTTTAAGGTTCAAGCATACAGAAAAGCAGCAAGAATTCTTGAAAATCTTGATAAAGATATATCCGAAATAGAAGATCCTTCAAAACTCAAAGGAATAGGAGAGGGTATAGCAAAAAAAATTAAGGAATTTTTAAAAACAGGAAAAATACAAAAAGTAGAGGAGACACTTTCAAAGGTTCCGGAAGGAATTATTGATTGAATGCATATTCCTTCTCTTGGACCCAAAACCCTTGCTTTAATTCACAAGCATTTCGGAGTAAAAGATCTTGATTCACTTGTGAAAGTTCTTGATAATCCGAAACTTAAAGCATTACCCGGAATGGGAGAAAAGAAAATTGAAAATATTAAAAAAGGAATTGAATTATTTTTAAGCAGTAAAGAAAGATACTTGCTCGGAGAAGTTTATCCTATAGTGAAATTCCTTGTTGATTTCCTTAAACAACACCCTGATACCGAGTTTGTGATTCCCGCAGGTTCATTTAGAAGATTTAAAGAAACTGTAGGAGATGTAGATATCCTTGTAACTACAAAAAAAGAAAGCAATATAACCGATTATTCAACTCAATTTCCAAGAATAGAAAGGGTTCTTGTTTGTGGTCCTACAAAGTCTTCTTTTATTTTGAAAAACGGTTTACAGGTGGATGTAAGG
>JAJRUZ010000054.1 GCA_024277525.1 Caldifarciminota bacterium
ATGGAAAATTTTTAACCAATCTTTAAATTCTACTTTACTTTTTTAGAGTTTATATTTTTTGAATTTTGAGATTTTCTATTTTATAATTAAAAATCGGGGAGTAGCGCAGTCCGGTTAGCGCGCCTGGTTCGGGACCAGGAGGTCAGGGGTTCAAATCCCCTCTCCCCGATTCTTCCCGCGTTAAAGGTTCCATTCCTTTAATTTTAAGGAGAGGAAAATGAAAAAATATCTATGGAAAATTATAAACTTTCTTTTCTTCCTCTCAATTCTCTATGCCCAAGATTTCTTAAAAATAAGCGGGAATATCCCTATTTTTCCCGATTTTGAGAGAAAAAAAATAGAATCAAGGCTCTCTTTTCCTAAAAAAACTAACATTTTCAATTTACTACAAAATAACGGGTTTTTAATTGATACCAACCTCATTTATACATCGGCTTTAGGTGCTCAGAGATACCCCTCAGTGGCAATTGATGGAACAAACTATTTCGTTGTATGGGAAGATACCCGTGCGGGTTCCTATGATATTTATGGTGCAAGGGTAAGCTCATCAGGGGAAATTTTGGATTCAGCAGGAATTTTAATTTCAGGGGCGCCGGGTTTTCAACTTTTTCCTTCGGTGGCATTTGATGGGACAAACTATTTTGTTGTATGGGAGGATTACCGCAACGGAGAAGGGGATATTTACGGAGCAAGAGTAACGCCTCAAGGAACAGTTATTGACACTGCGGGAATTCCTATATCCACCGCACCCGAAACACAGGGCTTTCCTTCAATTATATTTGACGGAAGATCTTATTTTGTTGTCTGGCATGACTTTCGGAGTGGTTCTTATTATGACATTTACGGAGCAAGAATAAGCCCTTCGGGTTTAATTTATGACACCGCAGGCATTCCCATCGCAACTGACTCAACATACCAAGTGTACCCTTCTGTATCTTTTGATGAAACAAATTATTTCATTGTATGGCATGAATATAACGCCAGTTCAGGATACGACATTTATGGGGCAAGGGTGAGTAAATCCGGAAATCTTATTGATTCTACCGGAATTCCTATTTCCACCGAACCTTATAATCAGTATTTTCCTTCCGTAGCATTTGATTTATACGACAGTATCGGATATTTGGTTGTATGGACAGATTATCGGAGTTCAACCGACGGGGACATTTACGGGGCAAGAATAACTGTTGATGGAGTAGTTTTGGATACGTCCGGAATCCCTATTTCAACTGCTTTAAATACTCAAGAAATTCCCCGTGTGACCTTCGGTGGAAGCGAATATTTTGTGGTGTGGGGAGATAAAAGAAACGGGTCTGATGGTGATATATACGGCGCAAGAATCAAAACATCAGGAACAGTTATTGATACTCAGGGTATTCCTATATTAATTGCGTCGGAAAACCAATCTTTTCCTTCTTTGCTTTTTGACGGAACAAACTACTTTGTGGTATGGGAGGACCAGAGAGGTATAGGACTTAATATTTACGGAACACAAGTAAGCGAAACAGGTATAGTGCTTGATACTTCCGGTATTCTCATCTCAATGTCCGGAGCCCCCCAAGGGAACCCCTGCGGAGCATTTGACGGAACAAACTATTTTGTGGTGTGGGAGGACTACAGGAATGAGAAAGACCTCGATATTTACGGTTCATTTGTAACTCCTTCGGGAGATATAATAGATACCGTAGAAATTGCAATCTCAACTTTTCCTAATGACCAAGATTTCCCTGATATAGTGTATGATGGTGTAAATTATTTTGTGGTGTGGGAGGATTTAAGAACCGGGGTGAATTATAATATCTATGGTGCAAGAGTTACTCCTTCTGGAAAAGTACTTGACACTCTCGGAATCTCAATTTCATCTGCAACATCTCATCAAGCCCTTCCATCCGTGGACTTTGACGGGACAAATTATTTCGTTGTGTGGCAGGATTACAGAAACGGTTCTGATTGGGATATTTACGGTGCACGTGTTACAACATCAGGAAATGTAATTGACATTGCGGGGATCTCCATCTCCGCCGATACTCTCAGCGAATATAATCCTTCAATTGCATTTGACGGTGTAAATTATTTTGTAGTATGGGTGTGCGCGGTTACCGGCGGAACCGATATCTACGGTGCACGGGTCACTCCTGCAGGAGAAGTCCTTGACACAGCAGGAATTCCTATCTCAACCGAAATTTTCAACCAATTTCACCCCTCCGTGGTATTTGACGGAACAAACTATTTCGTTGTATGGGAAGACTACCGAAATGCCGGAGATGCAGACATCTACGGTGCACGGGTCACTCCTGCAGGAGAAGTCCCTGATACAGCGGGAATTCCCATCTCAACTGCTCCGGGAGACCAAGAATATCCCACGGTAGCATTTGATGGAACAAATTATATTGTAGTATGGGAAGATTACCGAAACGGGATTAAATGTGATATTTACGGAGCAAAAGTGACCACCGAAGGCACAATTATTGACACCTTCATCATTTCTGCTGAACGAGGAAATCAACGTGAACCTTTTGTTATAAAAGGTCCATCAAATCAGGTCCTTTTCACTTATTCCGGGTGGACGGATTATATAAATAATCATCCTGCAAATACAATGAGAATTTGGGGCGAGCTTTATCCGGATGTAAGTGTTGCCGAATTTCCAAGCAGTTCTCATCAATTTTCGCTTTTGCTTCCTTTATTCGGAAAAGGTGGAGTTACCTTCGCATTCTTCATTACCCGAAGGAGTAAAGTGGTTTTAAAAATTTACGATGTTAGCGGTCGGTTGATCGGGACTCCCTTAGCCCGCATACTGAAAACAGGTTTTCATAAAATTCATTTTTACCCCAAGAGAAAAGGAATTTATTTTTACAAAATTGAATCAAATTATTTTACGAAAAAAGGGAAAATTTTGATTTTTTGATTAAATTCAAGTTGAATATTAAAAAATTTCGGGTTATAATTTAAAACTACGGGGACGTAGTTCAGCCTGGTTAGAACGCCGGCCTGTCGAGCCGGAGGCCGCGGGTTCAAATCCCGTCGTCCCCGGTTGAAAGGATTTTGGTATAATTGAAATTAAATAATTTTCACCGCCGGGGAGAGGAAAATATCCCTTATAAGAGATCTTCTTGTTTTATCAACCGATTGAGGTTTACGCTGTCCGGCTTTAAATATTTAAGGAATCACAACCTTCTGAGTTCCTTTTTTATCTATAATAAAATTAACACCACATTTTATTTTATTTAATCTTCTCCCTGATACATCAAACACTTTGGAAATTTTGTATCTATTTTGTAACATATTAAAGTTTGTTTTTTCACTAACATAAGTAGAAGGGATAAACACTTCATGAGTATTCAAATAATTCACTTCATCCGTGCCTCCTATCACATGAATTTTATCATTCAGAACTGTCGAAGATAAGAGACTTCTTGCGGTTGGCATCGGAGTATCTATAAACCATAAGTTATTTATGGGATCATATCTATATACGGAGTTTCTAACGCCCCATCCCGGAGTGTATCCCCCAATTATGTAAATATAGGAACCACATGAATCTCCCGTGAGCCAAGCTATGCTATCCGGCATCACACTCACCGAATCCCAAACATTAGCAACCGGGTCAAATTTGAGCACCAAATCACTATAATAATAACTTTCATCAATTCCACCAAATACATATATGTTAGATTTAAAAACAACAACTTTATGTCCCTTTTTACCTTCGGGCATTGAAGTAGAAGTTTGCCATAAATCATTGATAGGGTCGTAGACTTCATTGGTCGGTAAGCGATTAATACCGTCACTTCCGCCTATTACATATATTTTCCCGTTATAAACACCTGCAGAAGGAGCTGTTCGTGCAGTAGGGAGAGGCGTCTTTACCTGCCAGGAATCCGTTAAAGGGTCATATTCTTCATTTTTATCACTGATTCCTATAGAATCCCTGCCTCCAAAGATATAAATTTTTCCATTTACCACACCGGACGCTATTAAACTTCTGGGAGTCAACATAGGACTCTTTATCGTCCAAGTCTGGGACACCGGGTCATATTCTTCAACTATATTAAGATAACCCTCATTGTAGCCTCCTATAGCATATATTTTACCATCAACACTTACACACGCAAGAGCTCTTCTTGAATAATTCATTCGGGGAAGTGAATCCCAAGAACCCGACAGAAAAACAAAATTCGGTGAAAGTATCCTTTTCGAAGTCTGGATTTCTTCTTTGGAAATTATCCCGTATGACCTTGAATTTTCTCCCTTTACTCCTGTAAAACTTATTAGAACAACTAAAAATAATTCTTTCATTAAATTCCCTCCTCCTCATACTATAGGTATGGGAATTCAACCCTTTCAATCTGCCGGGGGCGGGACTCGAACCCGCACGGGGTCACCCCCAGGGGATTTTAAGTCCCCTACGTCTGCCGGTTCCGTCACCCCGGCTCAAAATTAAATTATAAAACAATTTGCTTTTAATATTTTACAGGATATATAATTTTTTTTCAAGGGTTCAATACCCTTATAAAAATCGGAGGTGTTTTAATGGATGTTTTTGAAACACTGAAAGAAATAATCGTGGAAGAACTGAATGTGACCCCTGAACAGGTCACTCTGGAAGCAAAATTCCAAGAAGACCTGGGAGCAGACTCCCTTGATGTGGTTGAATTGGTAATGAAAATAGAAGAAAAGTTCGGAATAGAAATACCAGACGAAGACGCAGAAAAGATAAGAACCGTTAAAGACGCCGTAGACTATATTGAAAGCAAGTTAAAATCATAAAGTATGAATAAGAAAAGAGTCGCAATAACAGGAATAGGAATCTTAACATCTCTCGGAAAAACAAAAGAAGAAAACTTTGAAAACTTCCTCCAAGGAAAGAACGGAATCACAAGAATAGAAAAGTTTGACCCTTCTCCCTTTCCCTCCCAAATTGCAGCAGAAATTAAAAACTTTGACCCCACAGAAAGGCTTTCACCCAAAGAAACAAAAAGAAATGACCTCTTTACAATTTATGCCCTTTATATCCTTGAGGAAACCCTCAAAGATGCAGGATGGGATAGAGAAATTCCTTATAAAGGCGAAGAAATAGGAGTTATTATCTCCTCCGGGATCGGTGGAATTATTACCCTTGAGGAAGAAATCAAAAAGATGGATAAAAAAGGTGTGAAATGGGTCTCTCCTTTTCTCGTTCCGATGATGATTCCTGATATTGCTTCGGGGATTATTTCAATAAAATACAAGTTTAAAGGACCGAATTTCTGTGTTGTATCAGCCTGCGCATCAAGCGCTCACGCCCTGGGAGAAGCAATGAAATTCATCCGGGAAGGATTTGCAAAAGCAATGATAGTAGGAGGAACAGAGGCACCCATTACTCCCATAGCCCTTGCAGGTTTCGGAAATATGAGAGCACTTTCAACAAGAAACCACGAACCCGAAAAAGCCTCACGACCTTTTGATAAGGAAAGGGACGGGTTTGTAATGGGTGAAGGCGGAGCGGTATTGATTCTTGAAGATATGGAAAATGCTCTCAAAAGGGGAGCAAAGGTGTATGCGGAACTTACAGGTTACGGAGCAACCGCGGATGCTTTCCATATTACCGCTCCGTGTGAAGACGGAGACGGAGCATTCAGAGCAATGAAAATGGCATGTGAAGATGCGGGAATAAGTCCCGAGGAAATTGATTATATAAATTCTCACGGCACAGCAACACCCAGGGGGGATGCAGCCGAAACCCTTGCAATTAAGAAATTAATGGGAGAAAAAGCATATAAAATACCGGTCAATTCAACAAAGAGCATGGTAGGGCATCTTCTCGGAGGCGCAGGAGCATTGGAAGCCGCTGTTACGGTCCTCTCTATATATAACAAAAAGGTCCATCCCACCCGAAATCTTGAAAACCCTGATCCTGAATGTGATTTGGATTATGTAAAAGAGGGTTCAAGGGAGATTGAGATAAGATATGCTTTATCCAACTCCTTCGGATTCGGGGGACATAATGCGTCCCTTGTTTTCAAAAAATTTGAGGGATAAAAATGAAAAACGACAGAAAAAAAGCACTTGAAATAGCTATAAAACAGATAGAAAAAGTGCACGGAAAGGGAGCAATAATGAGATTGGGTGAAAGAAAAACCATAAAAGTCCCTGTGATTCCCACCGGCTCCCTTTCCCTTGATATTGCCTTGGGAATAGGAGGTTATCCCAGGGGAAGAATTGTTGAAATTTACGGTCCGGAAGCTTCGGGAAAAACAACGCTTGCATTACACGCAATAGCAGAAGTTCAAAAAAAAGGAGGAGTTGCTGCATTTATTGATGCCGAACATGCGCTTGATCCTTCTTATGCTGAAAAACTCGGCGTTAACTTATCAGAACTTTGGATTTCTCAACCTGACACAGGAGAGCAGGCGCTTGAAATAGCAGAAACCCTTGTGAGGTCAGGGGCATGTGATTTAATCGTAGTTGATTCAGTTGCTGCACTCGTTCCGAAAGCCGAAATCCTCGGGGATATGGGAGAAGCGCATGTAGGACTCCAAGCAAGACTCATGTCCCAGGCAATGAGAAAACTTGCGGGTGTTTTAAATAAATCAAGCACCTGTGCCATATTTATCAATCAAATCAGACACAGAATAGGTGTATTATACGGAAACCCCGAAACAACTCCGGGCGGTCTTGCTTTAAAATTCCATGCCTCTTTAAGACTCGAAATAAAAAGAATCGAATCAATCAAATCGGGAGACCAAATAATAGGAAACAGAGTAAGGGTCAAAGTTGTAAAAAATAAACTTGCACCACCTTTCAGAGAAGCGATCTTTGATATTCTTTATGGAAAAGGAATATCAAAAGAAAGTGAACTTATAGATTTAGCAGTGGAACATGGAATCATTCAAAGATCAGGAGCATGGTACGCTTACAAAGGAAAACAACTGGGACAAGGCAAAGAAAATGTAAGAAAACTTTTGGAAGAGGACAAAAAATTGTTTGAAGAAATTGAAAAAGAAATTAAAAACAAAATATTACAGGAAGAAAAAACAGAGGTAAAAAATTAATGTAGGAATTTTATTCAACCCCTTTTCAGGAGCAGGAAAATCTTATAAAATTCTGAAATGGATTAAAAAAAGATTAAAAGAAGATAAAATAAAATTTTTTATTGAAGAGATTAGAAAAAATAAAAAAATATCCGAAAGTCTGGAAAGTTTGAGAAAAAGGGAGGTAGAGAAAATAATTGTACTCGGTGGAGACGGAACTCTTTTTCATATAGTAAGTGTGATAGATAAGAAATGGAATATTCCTTTTTCCCTGTTCCCCTCCGGCTCGGGTAACGATTTTATAAAGTCGGTATTCGGTAAAAATAGAAATCTTGATTTTTTTTATGAAAATTTCAAAAAGGGAAAAATTAAAAAAGCAAACGTAGGGAAAATAGAGGGAAATGAAATAAAACTTTATTTTTCAAATGCCGCGGGATTCGGATTTGATGCAAAGATAGCAAAAAGAGCATTGAAAATCAGAAATTTAAGAGGGTTAATAAGGTATTTAATATCCCTTTTAATTGAACTTAAAGGGAAAATCTCTTATGAAATGGAAATAATATCACAAAAAATAAATTTAAAAGAAAATTTTATAGTTGCCGGATTCGGAATAGGGAAATATCTCGGAGGCGGTTTTTTTCTTTTTCCGGAGGCCTCTCCCTTTGAGGAAAATCTCAGTGTTTGTTTGATAAGAAAAATGGATAAAATGGATGTCTTAAAAAAATTGCCAAAAGCAATTAAGGGAGAGCACATGGGTCTGAAGGAGGTTGTATATTTTAAAACAAAAAAGTTATTTATAAGAATCAATGAAGAAATTTCAGCCCAGCTGGACGGTGAGGTTTTCGAAATAAAGGAAAATGAATTCACAATCTCTTTATCAGAAAAGAAATTGCCGATTCTTTCAATTTAATTGACAAATAAATACCAAAAACTTTAATAATTAATATGATTAAATTCAAAATAACTTCTTTAAGGTTTTTTTCAGGAAAATTAAACACTTGCTTGGGAGAGAGGAATTTTGTGGAAAAGGCGGATTTTGAAAGATGTGGAAATTTTTCGGGTGCATCAAAGATTTGCCTGTGCCACAGGTGTTTTTTATATAAATAAGGTGTGGAAAATTTTGTGGAAAACTTAATTTAAAAGGAGGAAAAAGATGAAAAGAAGAAAAACATTATGGGATGAAATAAATGAAAAATTAAAAGAAGAACTGTCTGAAAGGCAGTATGGTCTCTGGTTCAAAAGGGTAAAAGGTGGAGACCTGGAGACGGATCATATTCTACGTCTGGAATGTGATAATGAATATGTAAAAAGTTTTATAGAAAGGACATACGGTGCTCTTTTAAAAAGGATTTTAACGGATATAGGGTATCCGATGGTTCAGATAAAATTTGAGGTTAAAAAAGACGGGGGTCCTAAGGAAGAAATTTTTACAAAAAAGGAAAATAAGATAAAACCGAAGGTGAGTGCTACCGGGCTCCAGGAAAGATATACTTTTGAAAATTTTGTTCCCGGAAAAAACAGTGAAATGGCTTTTTCTGCTGCAAGGGCGGTTGCCTATGCGCCCGGAGAAGAATATAACCCGCTTTTTATTTACGGAGGAGTGGGACTCGGAAAAACTCACCTTTTACATGCAATAGGAAATGATACTATCAAAAGAAAGAAAAACATAAAAGTTTTACTTATTACAACCGAGGAACTCATTTCAAAAATAGTGGATGCCATTCAAAAGAGAAAGCTTAATGAATTCAGGAATAAAATAAGGTCTTTTGACATCCTTTTAATAGACGATATCCATTTTCTCTCAGGGACACAATTCATACAGGAAGAACTTTTTCACACATTTAACTCTTTTTATAATGAAAAAAAACAGGTGGTTTTTACCGCAGACAGACCTCCTTGGGATTTGGAAAATATTGCTGAAAGACTGGTTGACAGGTTCTCATGGGGACTTGTTACCGATATAAAGCCACCCGAATATGAAACAAGGCTTGCAATTTTGAAATTAAAAGCTCAGGAAAGGGGACTTGAACTTCCTGATGAGGTATTTGGTCTTATAGCCAGGAATGTGAAAAAGAATGTAAGATCACTTGAAAGTTGTATAGTTCGTTTGCACGCAATTTACTCATTAAAAAGAATACCCATAACAGAAGAACTTGCAAAAAAGGAGCTTGCCGATATTTTTTCCTCTGCCTCTCTAAAAGAACCCGAAGATGTAATTCAATTAATCTCAGAATTTTACAATATCCCTAAAACAGAAATTATGGGAAAAAAGCAAAAAAAGGAACTGACACATGCAAGGCATGTTGCAATGTACATAATGAAAAATATTTATGCCATGAAAGTCACCGAAATAGCGAAATTTTTCGGCAGGGATCATACAACGGTTTTAAATGCAATTCAAAAAATAGAAAAAAGACTCCCGCAAGATGAAAACTTCAAAGAGGAAATAAGAGAAATTGAAAAACTACTCAAATCACTGTGAAAAATTCAAAATTTTTATGTGGAAAACTCTTTTACTTAATTTTCCACATAACTTCCACATTAAACTTTTATCTAAAAGGCAACATGATTTTAAATTTCCACAAACTTAATATTATAATTAATATATATTTTTTAAAAGGTTCTAATCCTTAAATATCAAATGTGGAAAATATGAAATTTAAAATTTTACAAGAGAACTTTTTGAGATTGATTGAAAATGTTTATCATGCGATACCCTCACGGGCAGCGCTTCCTATTCTTGAGAGTATCAAAATAGAGACAAAAGGAGAGGAGATTTTTCTTTCTTCAACAAATTTGAACTTTTCACTTAAAGTGAAAGGCAGAGCAGAAGTTGAAGAAGAAGGAGCCCTGTGTGTTAAAGGCAAAGAATTAAGGGATGTTACCTCAAGATTAAAAAATGAAAGAATAACAATTGAGAAAAGGGATGAAAGGGGTCTTTTTATAATTACTTCTCATGCAGAGTATAATTTTTTCATTCAGCCTGCCGAAGATTTTCCTAACATAGAAGAGTTAGAAAACAATGAAAGCATAGAGATAAATTCCAACGATGTAATAGAAGGGGTTGAAAAAATTGCCTTTTGTGTGGCAAAAAATGACACAAGACAATTTTTAAACAATGTTTTAATGGATATAAGTGGAAATAAATTAACCTTTGTCGGTTCTGATTCACACAAACTCGGACTGTATGAGGTAAATGTTGAAAATCAGGGAATAGAGGGACAATTCTTGCTTGATCCAAAAAGTTTTGATTTTTTAAAAAATCAAAAAAATGAAATTATTAAAATAATCTTTTCAGAGACAAAAGTTCAGTTTAATTTTAAAGACGGATATGAGATAGTCAGTTTGGTTGACGATAAATATCCTGATTACAGAGCGGTAATTCCCTCCGAAATGCCTCACAGATTAAAAATAACAAAGGCGGATTTACTTGAAGTTTTAAGAAGATTAAATATATTTACTTCTCCGCCTAATTATCCTGTTCAATTTGATTTAGAACAGGGTAATATTCTTATAAAGGCTGTATCCGGAGAAATCGGAGAGGCTGTTGAGAGGATATCCGGATTTTATGAGGGAGACAAAATAGAAGTCGGGTATAATTGTAATTATTTAATAGATATAGTGCGGCATATAGATGAAGATGTGGTAGAGATAGGGATAACAGGAAGGGAAAGTGCGACGGTGATAAAAGGAGAGGACGCGGAAAATTATTTATATCTCTTGATGCCGATCAGGATTTAGAAACTATTGAAAAAGAGTGATAGGGAACCGAAGAAAATAAGAAAGGACAGAGGAAGAAATCAAGGGACCGATGAAGGAAGATTTTTTAAAAATAAATAGTATTTGAGGCTAAAATTAAGGTTTCTTTGCGGAGAGATTCTTTTCGCACCTTCTCCCTATCATAAAGATGAAAAATTAAAGAATAACACTTATATAAGTTGTTCTTGCTGAAATCTTATCAAAGATACAGGTTCCGCCATTTTTAAATATCTTGACTTTTATTGCAAGTAAACTACAAAAATTGAACGACTCTATTGTTGTCCCCTTCCATAAGAAATCAAAAACAGCCTTAAAACCCGTTGCTCTCTTAACCGGTGTTTTAAATAAAGTTAATATATCAAGTTTAAAATAAACAGTAAGATCTTCATTTTCATTTACAACATTGATTCCTCTCTTTTCAAAAAACTTCTTGATTATTTTTTTAAATTTTTCATCCTTTATCAATTTAACCCTTTGGGTATCATACAAATAATAGGGATTAAAGCAGTAGTCTGTAATTAAGGCACTATCACCTATCATGCTTACAATTTTTATTTTTGGTCTTTCCAAAAATTCCTGGTAATTATATTTTGCCGGAGGAATGTTAATAAAAATTCTCCTCTGCTTACTTGTTGTTGCACATCCGATGATAAGTAGATACAATAACACCCTCCGCTTCATTTTTCAGAAATTTTCTTCAAATCTTCTTTAAAGTAATTTTTTAATTTATTTCTGATGTAAGGCAGTTTTCTACCTTTGTTAATTATTAAGCCGTACTTTTTCTTCATAATTATGTTATTATTTTTATAAATTTCAATATATGCAAAAATTATACTCTTATAAACCCATTCTTTTGTATAAATATTTATCAAATATGAAGCTTGCGAAATTAAACCGAATAAAGAACCGATCAACAATAACCCACCGGCAATGATTATATTTCCTTTTTCTTCGGGTCTTTCTACAGGGACATATTTAATTTCTTCAACAGATGCTTTTTATTTTAAGAAAAATTTATCATTTCGTCAAGATGGAGGAGAATTTCAGAATAAACCATAAGTTAATCCAACCGCCTTCTCCGGATTATTAAAAATTAATATTTTATTTAAGGGTTATTTTTCTTTCTTCGCCTTTAATGATTCTTTTTATATTTGACCGGTGTGCCCAGAAAATGAAAAGAACCGTAAAGAAAAGAATGATGTTAAAATAAAGGGGGTATTTTTCAAAAAATAAAGCAGTAAGAAAAACTGCTAAACAACCTGTCAGAGAACCCACAGAGACCATTCTGAAGAGAATCACCATAACAAAGAAAACAATTGCTCCTATGAATATAGGAAAAGGAATTAAGGCTAAAAAGGCTCCAAAAGCACAAGCAACCCCTTTCCCGCCCCTGAATTTTAAAAAAGGCGATGTTATATGTCCAAGAACCGTCAGAAAAGCAACAATACTTGCAAAATCAAAGGAGAATAATCTTAAAGCAAAAAAGGTAGGGAAAAAAGCCTTACTTACATCAAAAATTGCTGTCAAAAGCCCGAGTTTTTTATCAAATCTGAAAACATTTGTCGCACCTATGTTCCCGCTACCGAATTTCCTTATGTCATGCCCTTTTAATTTAACAAAAATATATCCATAAGGAACAGAACCTGATAAATACGATAGAATTGCATAAAAGATTTTTATTATCATTAAAATATTTTACGAAAAACGAATGTTTTTTTGAAATTTCTTTTTACCTATTTATGTAACAAAAACTTCTTCAATTATCTATCAGACTTTCTATTCTGTTCTCCCCCAGTATATCATTGATTTTTTCAAAAAATTCCTCATTAAAAGATACTTTAAATACCATTGACTTATAAATTCTTCTCTTTTTGCCATCCTCAACACTGAAATAAAGGTCAAAATTACCTTTATAATTGTTTATAACTTCTTTTAATTCGTTTATTTTTTTGTTATCAATTTCATCCAAGTAAATCCTGATTAAGATACCCTTTAATTTCTCCTTTATAGCCTTTCTTATAGGCATTATGTCATGCGCCAAAATCCTGCCTGAACCCGATGTTATTTCTCCTTCTATGTATAAAGGAACAAGTTTCTCCAAAAACTTCTCTATTTTCTTTTTTAATTCCTCAAATACTATTACCTGAAAGCCACCCTCAAAATCCTCTAAATGAAGAATATAGTATCCTTTTTTATCATTATTAAATTTTGTTTCAAGTTTTGTCAGTATTCCGCATACTCTGACATTTTTCATCTCCGCTTCATCAATCTCCTGCAAATCCATTGAAGAGTGAGTTGCAAGAACATTCACATATTCCTCATAAGGCTCTAAGGGATGATTTTTTAAATAAATGTTCAAAACTTCTTTTTCCCATTCCATAATTCTTAAAGGATCTTTTTCGGCTTCGATAGTTTCCTCTTTTTGAGAACCAAAAAGGGAAGGACCTTCTAATAATTTGGTTTTTTTCTCAAGAAGGGAATACAATTTCTCCCTATCAGTATCAAATATATCAAAAGCCCCTGCTTTTATCAAAGCCTCTATTGTTTTCTTTGTAACCTTCTTTGAACTGACCCTTCTTACAAAATCATCAAAAGAAATAAAGGGTTTTTGATTCCTTATTTTTAATATATGCTCACATGCCGCTTTACCTACATTTTTAACCGCAAGCAACCCGTATCTTATTTTGTTTTTTCCTTCAACCTTAAAATATATATCCGATTTAAGAATGCAAACGGGTAATATTTCTATTCCATCCCTTTTTGCCGCCTGAATGAAAAAGGCAAGTTTTTCAATTTTATTTATCTCACTGTTTAAAGTGGCACAATAGAATTCCGTTTTATAATGTGCCTTTAAATATGCGGTAATGTAAGATAAAAGTGCATATCCTGTTGAGTGAGATTTGTTGAATGCATATTTTGCAAATGAGTATATTTTGTCAACAATATTTCTTGCAGTTTCCTCCGGAATTCCTTTTTCTATCATTCCTTTAACAAATTCCTCCATTATCTCAACTCCCATTAATTCCTCTTTCTTTTTACCCATTGCTTTTCTGAGAATATCCGCCTTTCCGAGAGTAAAGCCTGCAAGTTCATGTGCTATCCTCATAACTTGTTCCTGATAAACAATTAAGCCGAAAGTCTCTTTTAATATATTCTCCATTTTCGGATGAGGATATGAAACAGGAGATAGTCCCTTTTTTCTTCTTACATATTCCTCGGTTGCACCTGCTCCTATAGGACCGGGTCTGTAAAGGGACAGGATTGCAATAAGGTCATTAAAATTATCCGGCTTTAATCTTCTTAATAATTCCCGCATTCCCCTTGATTCCAACTGAAAAACTCCCTGCGTTTTACCTTTTGAAAGTAATCTGTAAGTCTCTTTATCATCCAAAGGAATATTGTCCAAATTAATTTCTATACCTCTATCTTTTAACATCTTAACGGTATCATCTATCACAGTGAGTGTTCTCAGACCCAGGACATCAATCTTTAAAAGCCCGACCGATTCCAAGGAATTCATCTCATATTGAGAACATACGGTTCCTTTCGGGTCCTTATAAAGTGGAACAAATTCTGTTATTTTATAAGGTGATATAACAACTCCTGCTGCATGAACGGATGCATGTCTTGCAAGTCCTTCAGCCTTTTTAGCATATTCAAAAATCCTTTTATAATCCTCATTCTCCTCAACCATTTTCCTGAATACAGGGTTTTCTTTATATGTATCTTCTAATGTCGGGAATATACATTCTCTCGCAAGCTTGTCAACAAAACCGTAATCAAAACCCAGAACCCTCCCCATATCCCTCACTGCTTGCCTTGCCTTCATTCTACCGAAAGTTATTATTTGTGAAACATTTTCTTCTCCGTATTTTCTTTTAATATACTCTATTATTTCATCCCTTCTCTCATCACCGAAGTCTATATCAACATCAGGGGGAGAAACCCTTTCAGGATTCAGAAATCTTTCAAATAAAAGATCATATTTTAAAGGATTTATTTTTGTAACCCCGAGGGAATACAAGACAAGAGAACCGACCGCAGAACCCCTTCCGGGTCCGACCGGTATACCCTCCCTTTTCGCAAAGTCAACAATGTCTTTAATTATCAAAAAATATCCCGAAAAATTTAAATTTTTTATAACTTCCAGTTCTTTTTCTAATCTATCCACATATTTTTTAGCCGCATTTTCTCCGAATTTCTCACGCAGCCCTTTAAAACTTAAATATTTAAGATATTCAAACTCATTGTCAAATTCATGAGGTATCTCTATTTTCGGAAGATATAATCCGTGATCAACTTTCAATTCCAGCTCAATCATATCCGCTACCCTTCTTGTATTTAAAATAGCACTTCTATCGTAACTAAATAACTTCTCCATTTCCTCTTTTGATTTAAAATAAACTTCATTGGTTCTAAATTTAAATCTATCCGGGTCTTTGAATGTCTTTCCTGTCTGCAAAGCAAGTATTGCCTCATGAAAATCACTTTCATTTTTTTCAAGATAATGGACATCATTTGTAGCAACATAAATTAAATCATATTTTTTTGCAAATTCAAGAAGAACCTTATTTACCTTTATATTTTCTTCCATTCCGAGGTCCATCAATTCTATTATCACATTATCTTTTCCGAATATGTCCATATAAATTTTTAAGAGGTTTTCAGCCTCTTCTAATTTGTTTTCAAGTATTAAACTGGGGATCTCTGCTTTTAAACAGCCTGTCATAAAAAAAAGACCTTCTGAATATTCCTTTAAAACATCCCTATCAATTCTCGGTTTATAATAAAAACCTTCCAAATAGCCTATTGAAGAAAGCTTTATTAAGTTTTTATATCCTTTTTCATTTTTTGCAATAAGCGTGATATGATTATAAGGATCAAACCCCTTCGGCAATTCCTTGTCTTTTCGTGATGTTTTGGCAATATAAAGTTCTGCTCCTATTATCGGTTTTATTCCCCTTTCTTTTGCTTTTTTGTAAAATTCAATAACCCCGAATAAAGCTCCATGGTCCGTAATTCCGCACGCAGTCATTCCGTAAGAGATACATTTATCAAGCAATTTATCAATACTTATTACACCGTCAAGGAGTGAATACTCTGTATGTAAATGAAGATGAACAAAATCACTCATTTTTCGGCAATATTCTCACTCTTCTTCCTTCTATTCTAAGCCTCCCTTCTGCAAATAATTTTATTGCCTCTGAATAAATTTTATGTTCTTCTTTTAAAATTCTCTGAGCAAGTGTTTCAGGTGTATCATCTTCCAAAACAGGTACACATCTTTGCAAAATAATGGGTCCCCCGTCCACTGTCTCATCCACAAAATGCACCGTACAACCTGCAACTTTAACTCCGTATTCCCAAGCCTTTTTCTGGGCTTCAAGCCCTTTAAAAGAAGGTAAAAGGGAAGGATGGATATTCATTATTCTGTTTTTAAATTCCCTTAAAAGTGCTCCTTTCAAAATTCTCATAAATCCCGCAAGCACAACAAGTTCAACTCCTTCTTCTTTTAAAATCCTTGCATATTCTTCCTCTCTCTCGGGTTCAAGGGTGTGTTTTCTTTTTCCTGGATCCACATAAAGTGCCTTCACTCCGTAACTTTTTGCTATTTTAAGCACATTTGCATCTTTGTTATCAGAAATCACAATTCTCATTTCACACGGCAGGGTTCCGTTTTTTATATTTTTTAAAATTGCCTCAACATTGGAACCCCTTCCGGAAGCAAGTGCACCTATTTTAAGTATTTTCATTGTAATTTAAAAAGAGGGCTTAAATCCGGTTCTGTATAAAGGAACTCGGTGTTTTTTAAAGCTCTCACTATGGAGAGATAGGGTAAATCGCTTATCTCATCCGTTTTTTTATAATGCGGAAGAGCAATCTCTATGTCTTTATATCTTTCCTGACCAAGAAAATTTGCATTCAATCTCTGAATGCAATAGGAAATAAAGAGTTTCTTTGCTTCTTCGGGGTTGTTTCTTATAAATTCAACTGCCTCATCCCATACCTTTTTGAATCTTTCAACCGCTTTTCTGTTGTAAACAATCGTAACCTTTGAACAAAAGACAAAACCGATAATATAAGGGGATGTAATATATTTTTGGAAAATAGCATCAACAAGTGCTTTTTGTTTTTCAAATAATAAGAAAGTTCTGAAAGGCTCATAAACAAGCGCTGCTCCCTCCTTTGTTTGAGGCAATAGAGTCGAATATTCATAAAGATTTTTTAAATCAAACTTATACTTCTCCTCAAATTTCTTTGCTAACACCTTTCCCTCAAGTTTTTGTGAAGGAATAAAAAGAAAAGATTTTTTTATTCTTTTTAAATTCCTTAATCTTCTTCCGAAGGAGAATATAGCTGCATAGGGATAATCCGAGTCCGCTTCAATATCCGCTATTATCCTGAAATTTACCGCTTCACCTTTCTCCCTTATGAAAAAATCGATAACGGGAAAACCTACCACAATGTCGACTTTGCCTTTTTTAAGATTATCTATTACATCAGGAGAAGTAGTATAAAAAACTTCCACTTGCATTTTTTCATTTTCAAAAAATCCTTTGTTTTCGGCAATAAACACAGGAAAACCTGCAACAGAAGGATATACTGCTATTTTTGCATTAACAATTTTCGCCTTCTGAATTTCGGGATATTGAATGATAAATATAAGCACACCGAACAGAATAATATTTATTATGTATAAAATTTTTTTCATTTATCCGGATTTAAATACAGGATTGGAACCTGATTTTTTTCATTTTATGAATTTTAAATTATTTTGCACTCGGGTTTCAACTTCTTTATAATTTATTTTGAAATGAAAAAAGAATTCTGTGTTATCGGAATAGGACGGTTTGGAAAATTGCTTGTTGAAAATTTATCAAAACTCGGAGCAAGGGTTGTTGCGATTGATAAAGAAGAAGAGAGAATTTTATCGGTTCAAGATATGGCTTATGAGTCTTATGTAATGGATGCGACCCAGGAAAAAGCCCTTGATACAATTGATATTCATGAATTTGAGGCGGTAATTGTCACTATATCAGGTGATATTGAAGCAAGTATATTAACCTGTCTTTTGTTAAAGGAGAAGGGGGCAAAAAGAATAATAGCAAGAGCAAGGGATGAATTGCATTCGAGAATACTTGATAAATTAGGGGTTTCAAAAACAATCTTTCCTGAAAAAGAAATGGCAGAGAAACTTGCAAGACACCTTTACTCTCCGGGTCTTTTTGAAATAATAGAACTTTCGGAAAATTATGTAATGGAGGAAAGGGTCTCTTTACCCGAATTCTCGGGTAAGACACTCTCGGACCTTAAATTCAGAACAAAATACGGCATAAATGTTATTGCAATTAAAAGAAAGGTTCCTGAAGTAAATGAAAGCGGAAAAACAATACTCAAAGAAGAAGTAATAATCGGTCCCGGAGGAGACGAAGAAATTAAAGACGGAGATATCCTTTTTGTTCTCGGTGAAAAAAATAAAGTGGAAGGGGTATTTTCAAAATGAAAGAGGATCTGCTTGATCAGGCAAAACTTATGATGTTTTCTCAAAATTACAGAGAAGCAAAAAAAATTCTTGAAAAACTTTATAAAGAGAATCCTTCTGATCCCGAAATTATTTATCATTTCGCACTTTTAAAGGAAATTTTGAATGCAAGAGAAGAAGCAAAAAGTTTGTATAAAAAAATTTTGGAAGTGATACCGGAACACAAGGAGGCAAGAGAAAGATTAAAAAAACTGGAGGAAGAATGATGGAACTCATTGATTTTCTATCAAGGGTAAAAAATAAAAACACCCTCATTGAAGAAGCAAAAAAATTCATAAAGGATAAATACAAAACAGAACCGGAATTTTATGAAATAGAAAAAGCAAAAGAATTATTAAATGTTAAAGAACTGAAGGAAATCATTGTTGATAAGAAAGTGATCCAGAAAAACGGTGAGACCCTTATTCCGATTTTTGATGATGAAAAGATTTATGGAGTAATGAAAATCAGGAAAAGTGACAAAGATCTGATGGATTTTATTCCGAGATTTCAGGAGATAACGAGAAATCTTTTAAACAGCTTCAGGTTATACGAAGATGCTGAAAAGGAACTTTTTAAATTAAAAATACTTTTTGATTTACATAAAGCACTTGAATCAAATGTTCCTGAAAATCTGAAAAATGTCTTTAAGGATATTATGTTTTTAAGGGATTTAAAAGGAGTTTATCTTAAAACCAAAAAATATGAAATCAAGCTCGGTTCCTTAGAAAATATTGATAGTGACTTAATATCAAGGGAAAGACCGGATTTTGAAACAAAAGGAGAGGTTTTAGAAATTGAGAATAAAAAGTTTTACTCCTTCACAAGTGAAATATCTATCGTATTGATTGATACCGACCATTTGGAAGATGAAGACAAGGAATTTTTCTCGTCCATAACCTCTCTTTTAAAGGAATGGGAAGAGGAGAAATTTCCATTTTCCCTTGAGGTTCTTGAGAAAATTTTGGGTTCCGATTTTGAAGAATGTTTCAGGATATTGTGTGAATATATAAAAAACGAGTTTAATTTACATGAGCCGAAGGTTTATTTAAGGGAAAATGAAAAATGGAAGGTTCATCCTGTTGAGGAGAAGGAATATATTGAATTGGAGGAGATTTCGGATTCCGGGGAAACGGTCTCTTATTATGTAAAAGGAAGAATAAGTGAAGCAATAATTACGGAAAAAACGAAAGAAAAGAAGGAGTTGCCTTATTTTTATTTGAGTTTTCTTTTTGATTTTATAAATATAAAAAGAAAAATTGAGAGTTTATCAAAACTCAATCATGTATTAAAGAGGATTATAGAGATTGTTCCGAAGGTAAAAGAGATAGATGACTTCTTACAGATTGTGGGTCAGATAATAAAAGAAGAACTTGAGGTGCATTATGTAGGGGTTTTGTTAAAAGAGAGTGAAGATTACATAAGAATGAGGGTCGGGATAGGTTATGAGAGATATGAAGAACTTTTAAAAATAAGATTAAAAATAGGGGTTCAGGGTTTATCAGGATATGTTGCAAAGACGGGTGAGACTTTATATGTTCCTGATGTAAGCAAGGATCCGAGATATCGTGAAGCGTCTCCAAAGGTAAAATCAGAGGTTGCGGTTCCTTTAAAATTTGAGGATGAAGTCTTGGGTGTGATGGTGATTTCCTCACCACGGGTTGACGGATTTACAAAGGAAGACATAAGTATTTTTGAAGGAATTGCTGGCTTGATTTCCTTTTTTATAAGAGAAAAACAGGAAGTAGAGAATTTAAGGAATAATTTAGAAAAATTAAAAGAGGAAGAAAAATTTATGGATGTTATACTTAAAAACATACCCGTAGGAATAATTTATGCTGATAAGAATCTTCTTGTAAAAAGGGCAAATAAGGCTGCCTTATATACTCTGGGAATTGATGAGGAAGAGATAAAGGACACTGTCTTATGTCAGATTTTTGAGGCTCATGAGCCCGGGAGCCCGGACTGCATTTTCAGAAGGAGTATGGAAGAAAGGATGCCGCTTATCAAGCAAAATGTGAATATTACAAGAAACGGAGAGAGTATTCCTCTTTCACTTTCCTCAACTTTTATTTATGAAGGGGAAAGTATAAGGGGTTTGCTTTTAATGGTGGAAGACATAAGGGAAGTTGTTGCGCTTGAGGAACAATTAAGAAGGACCGAAAGACTTTCTGCCATCGGAAGAATTGCAGCCCATATGGCTCATGAGATAAAAAACCCTCTTGCCAGTATTTCGGTGGGAATAGAATTCATATACTCAAGTTTAAAGGATGATGACCCGAAGAAAAAGCATCTCGGAGTCATATTAAAAGAGATTCAGCGTCTTGACAGGTTAATAAAGAACCTCTTATCCTTTGCAAGGAGACCTCCTTTAAAGAGGAAGAAATTGAATTTAAAAGAATTAATCGAGGAGATAGTAATTTTCCATAATCAGGAATTTAAAGAAAAAAAGATAGAATTAAAACTTGATTTGCCGGATAAGGATGTATATGCTTTTGCTGATGAGGATCAGATTAAGGAGGTTTTTGAGAATTTAATAAGGAATGCCATTGAGGCAATGCCGGATGGAGGAGAACTTAAAATTAAGGTAGGAGAAAAATCAGGCGGTGTTGTTTCAATAATGATAGAGGATACCGGTCCCGGGATAGAGCCTTCTGAACTTCAGCATATATTTGAACCGTTTTATACGACCAAAAAAGGTGGTAGTGGACTCGGGCTTTCTATTGTGCACAGGGTAATTGAAGATCACGGTGGAAGGATAAGTGTGGAAAGTGAAAAAGGCAAAGGAACGAGGTTTATTATTGATTTACCGGTTTAAAAACTTTAACATATAGGGATGTCTGATGAAAAATGGAGGATACTGGTTGTTGATGACGAGGAGACCCTTGCAAATTTTATTGTAAAAAATATAACACAGGATAATCTTGATTATGATGTAAGGGTAGCCCATACAGGAAATGATGCTTTAAAAATAATTGAGGGTTTTAAACCGCATTTAATTCTTGAGGATATAAGATTGCCTGATATGAACGGTATTGAGATATTGAAAGCAGCAAAGGCGCTTGATCCGGATGTCCAGGTTATAATGATGACCGCGTATGCTTCTCTTGAATCCTCGGTTGAAGCCCTGAAAGCAGGAGCTTATGATTACTTGATAAAGCCATTTAAAGTGGAGACACTTAAAAATGTAATAAAAAATGCCTTGGGAAAAAGAAAGTTACAGGAAGAGAACAGAAGATTACTCTCGGAGCTTCAGAAATTAAACAGGGAGTTATCGATAGCAAATGAGAAATTGAAACTTGCAAAAGCGGATGTGGATAAAAAACTGGAGGAAAAAATAAAGAGGCTTTCGGTTTTGCATACATGGAGTGATAAGTTATCTTCCGAGCTTTCAATTGACAGCCTTATTCCGCTTATAGTAGAGGGGGCAAAGGAGGTGGCTGATAAGGGAGATTGTGCACTTCTTTTAAAGGAAAACGGAGCATTTGAAGTGAAGGAAGTTTCGGGTTTTGACAATTTGATTAATAAAGCAGAAAGACTTGATTTACGAACTCAGGAGGAACCTTATGTAATTAAATATGAGGAGGGTGAAATTAAAGAAGTTATAATTATTCCTCTTGAAACCAAAGAGGAGATAATCGGTGCAATAATGATCGGAAACAGGGAAGATTCTACGCTTGAAGAAGAAAAAGACGAACTTTCGATATACGGGAATCATGCAGCAATTTCCATTCAAAATGCTTTGCTTTTTAAAAAACTTGAAAGAAGCTATATAGAGTCTTTAATGGCACTTGTGAAGGCAACCGAGGCAAAGGATCCCTCTTTAAGGGGACATTCCCAGAGGGTATCCGAGCTGGCTGTGAAGCTTGCAAAGGAATTGGGTTTAAATCAAGAAGAAATAAAATATATAAGGTACGGAGCACTTTTGCATGATGTGGGAAAAATAGGAATAAGAGAGTATATTCTTGAAAAGCCTGGGACGCTTTCAAGGGAAGAGATGGAGATAATGAAGGAGCATATAAAAATAGGCGAAGAAATTTTAAAACCCATTGCCTTTTTAAAACCTGTTTTACCTTATATAAGGTATCATCATGAAAATTATGACGGGTCAGGATATCCTGAGGGATTAAAGGGTGAGGAGATACCCTTAGGAGCCCAGATAATTTCAATTTGTGATGTTTATGATGCTATAACAAATGAGAGAAGTTATGCTGACAGGATGACAAAGGAGGAGGCATTGAATTTAATAAAAAATTTAAAAGGAAAGAAATTTAAGCCCGAAATTGTTGACGTATTTATTAAAATGATGGGAGGTTTTTAAATGGAAAAGTTAAAAATTTTAGTTGTGGAGGATGAAGGACCGCTTTCTTTTTTTGTAACCCAAACTTTGGGGGAGGAGCATGATGTTACCTTAGCAAGAACGGCGGAAGAAGCGCTTGAAAAATTTGAACCGGGTAAATATGACCTTTTGATTACGGATATAAAGCTTCCCGGAATGAACGGGCTTGAACTCCTCGCAAAAATTCAGATGCAGGATTCCGAAATAAAGTCAATAATTATAACTGCTTATGATTCCTTTGAGACAAGGGAGAAGGTGAAATCATTGCATGCGGATGCATTTTTACCCAAACCGTTTACGGTTCAAACACTTAAAGAGACAATTAAAAAAATATTTAAGAAAGAAGAGACTTGAAAAATTTCTTTAAATTTTTTATAATATATATAAGGGCCCGTAGCTCAATTGGCAGAGCAGCGGACTCATAATCCGCGGGTTGGAGGTTCGAGTCCTCCCGGGCCCATTCTATTTTTTATGTCCAAAACCTTAAAATTCAAAGAGGGAGAAATTGAATTAGATGAGTCTAAAATCATGGGGATCTTAAATGTCACACCTGATTCGTTTTTTGACGGGGGAAAATATATTGACACTGACAGAGCGGTTGAAAGAGCCTTGGAGATGGAGAAAGAGGGAGCGAATATAATTGACATCGGTGGGGAATCAACAAGACCATTTTCCGAGCCTGTGCCTTTGGATGAGGAATTAAAAAGGGTAATTCCTGTTATTGAAAAAATAAGAAAAAAATCTGACATTCCGATTTCGATTGATACGAGAAAATCAAAGGTTGCAGAGGAAGCCCTTAAAAGAGGAGCAAATATCGTGAATGATATTTCCGGTTTAAGGGATGACCCGGAGATGGTGAATGTAATAAAAAAATTTAATGCGGGTTGTATCATAATGCACATAAGGGGGACACCGAAAACAATGCAGGAGAATCCGTATTATGAAGATACCGTAAAAGAGATAAAGCAGGAACTTCTTGAAAGGGTAAACATTGCACTCAAAACAGGTATTGAAAAGGAGAGAATTGTTATTGATCCTGGGATCGGGTTCGGAAAGAGGGTGATTGATAACCTTATAATTTTGAAAGATATAGATAAATTTAAAGAACTCGGATTCCCTTTATTGATCGGGCATTCAAGAAAATCGTTCATAGGAAAGGTTTTAGGAAAGGAGAACCCCGAAGAGCGTTTAGCCGGAACCCTTGCTGTTTCTTCTTATCTTTATTTAAAAAAAGTTGATATACTGAGGGTTCATGATGTAAAAGAGACAAGGGAAGTTTTCAAAATTTTAAAGGCTATATGGGAGGGGTCAGCAGTTGTCCGAAAATTAGCATTTTAAGGAGCAAGTGTTTGAGAGAACATTTTTGAAAGATAAAATAAAAATAAATTCATTTAATTTTTTCTTCAAATAATTTTTCATCTTCCTTAATTTGTATTTGACTTTCCTTTCTTTTAACATCTTGTGCATCTTCTTTATATTATGTGCAATACAAATCAGATTAAATTCTCCTTTAACTTTTTTAAGTCCCCTCAAAAGAAAATACGTAAATTCTAAAAAATTCGGAGTTAGAGGTTATAATAAAAACACTAATTTTAAATTTGTCTAAAAATAGGGGTATATCAAAAGGAAAGGGAGCTCCGGTAGGTATCCCTTCTACAGCAATATACCAAAATTCATATAAGTACAACCACTACCGAATTTAAATTTTATTATTAATACAAGATATCTTATAATTTATATCTATGGAAGAAAAAATAATTAAAGAAATTTATTCAAAAAGTGATAAAAAAATCCTTTTGTTTGTGATTGACGGTGTTTCAGGACTTCCTGTTAACGGAAAAACAGAACTTGAAGCCGCAAACAAGCCTAATCTTGATAATCTTGCAAAAAAATCAACTTGCGGAAGGATTTTACCTCTTGAATGGGGCATTACACCCGGAAGCGGTCCTGCTCATTTATCATTGTTCGGGTATGATCCATTCAAATACCAGATAGGAAGAGGTGTTTTGGAAGCACTGGGAGTTAATGCAGATTTAAGAAAAGGAGATATTGCGGTAAGATGCAATTTCTGCACAATTGATGAAAATGAAATTGTGATTGACAGAAGGGCAGGAAGAATTGAAACCGAGAAAAATAAGCAACTTGTTGAAAAAATTAAAAATGAAATAAAAGAAATAGAAGATGTTGAAATTCATCTTTATCCGGGAAAAGAACATAGATTTGTTCTTATTTTGAGAGGAGAAGGACTTTCCGAAGATCTTAATGATACAGATCCCCAAAAAGAAGGTAAAAAACCTGTTAAATTAAAACCTTTTGATAAAAAATCAGAAAAAACCGCGAATATCGTTAATGAATTTCTTAAAAAAGTAAAAGAAATTTTAAGAAATGAAGAAAAAGCAAATTTTGTTCTTTTAAGGGGTTTTTCTTCTCTCCCTGATTGGGAAACATTTGAAGAAAAATGGAAATTAAAGGCTTGCGGTATTGCATATTATCCCATGTATAAAGGGCTTGCAAAACTCGTGGGAATGGATGTTAAGGAAAACATTGAAAATTTTGAACAGGCTGTTGAAATTTTGCCGGATGTTTTCAAAGAATATGATTATGTATATTTACATTATAAAGAAACGGATAAAAAGGGAGAGGATGGGGACTTTGAGGGAAAAGTTAAGGAGATAGAAAAGGTTGATAAATTTTTGCCCGGTATTTTAAATTCAGGAGCGGATGTAATAGCAATAACAGCGGACCATTCAACTCCGTGTACATTAAAAAGCCATTCATGGCATCCTACACCTCTTTTAGTGCATTCGCCCTTGGCAGAGCCTGATCCGTGCGAAAAATTTGAAGAGAAAGAAGTCTTAAAAGGATACCTGGGAACAATTAAAGGCTATAAATTAATGCCCCTTTTGCTTGCCTTAGCAGGAAAACTGAAAAAATTTGGAGCCTGAAAAGGAAAAAGTATTTCTCGAATTTGAAAAAACATGGAAAGATTATAAAATCAAGGAAAAACAAGCAGGAGCAATTCTTGCGGATATTTATTACAAACTGAGAAGCAATGAATTAATACATTTTTTTAAAAATAAGTTACCCGAAGGAGCAAAAATTCTTCATGTTGCATGCGGAACAGGAAAATGGTCTTTGCCCCTTTTAAAACAAGGGTATAAAGTTTTTCATCTTGAAATTTCTATTAATGCTTTGAAGATTGCAAAACAAACTGTAAAACCTTATTATGTGTATTCGGTAAGAGGAGATGCTTTTAATTTACCTTTTAAGGATTCCTGCTTTGATGCAGTAATCAGTTTTGGATTTTTTGAACATTTTAATAATATAAAACCTTTATTTTATGAAATGCGAAGAGTTTTAAAAAAGGATGGGATTTTTTTTGCAGATATTGCGCCGGGTAAGACTTTTATCACCAAGATTGAGCGTCTCATAAATTTTATTATTTACTTACCCTACGCGTTTTTAAAATTTGACACAAATAAGATAAAAAATTCTATTTGGTTTATAAAAAGAAATTATTATGAAAATAATTATGCTCCTTATTATTATGTAAAAATTATGAAAGAGGTCGGGTTTAGTAATATAAAAGTAAGAGCAGTGAGGTTTTTCCCTCTGTTAAAAATTCCTTACAGAATTGAGCAAATATTAATTACTCTTTTAAAAAAAACTGAAAAAATATTTATACCGCGAAAAAATTTCCAAAAGTTTGCCCTTTTAAAATCTGCTGTATGGGAATTCACAGCAATAAAAAGCTGAATTTCAGATAGTGTTATTTTTAAAATTAAAAATAAATCATTTAAAATAAAAAATGAAAAACAAAAAGATATCAATTATTTTGCCGATATTTAATGAAGGAGAAAACATTAAAGATTTAATATTTAAAATAAAGGAAGATGTTAAAAAAAACAGTGATATAACATACGAAATTATTCTTATTGATGATGGTTCAAAAGATAATTCATGGGAATTAATAAAGAGTTTAGCGAAAGAGGATAAGAATATAAAAGCAATAAAATTCAGTAGAAATTTCGGAAAGGAATATGCAATAATGGCAGGGTTGGAACATTCAAAAGGTGACGCGGTTATTGTCATGGATGCTGACGGTCAGCATCCGCCGGAATTAATCACAGAAATGATAAAAATATGGGAAAACGAAGGGACAGAGATAGTTGAGGGTGTGAAAAAAGAAAGAGAGAGGGAAGGAATTCTGAAAAGAATGGGAGCATATTTTTTTTATAAAATTTTGAAAATTCTATCAGGTTTTGACCTTGAAGGAAAATCTGATTTTAAACTGCTTGATAGAAAAGTTGTTGATTATCTTTTAAATTTAAAGGAAAGAAGCCTATTTTTTAGAGGAGTTACCGAATGGTTGGGATTTAAAAAAAATCAAATCCCCTTTATTCCATTAGAGAGAAAACAGGGAAAAACAAAATGGTCATTTATTAAGATCTTAAGATATGCAATAGATAATATAACTTCCTTTTCCTCAACTCCCCTCCATTTTGTAACCATAGCAGGTTTAATTTTCTTATTTTTTTCAATATTTCTGGGGATTCAAACACTTTTCATGAAATTTACGGGTAAAGCAGTAAGTGGCTTTACGACTGTTATTTTGCTTTTACTTATAATCGGGAGTCTATTAATGATAAGTTTGGGAATAATAGGAGAATATATTGCTAAAATTTATGAAGAAATAAAAGCAAGACCGAGATACATTGTAGAGGAGATGTTAAATTTTGAAAGATGAGTTCAAAAAAACACATTAAAATTTTTCTTGTATATCTTTTATTAAGTATTATTTATTTTATCAAGCCCTTAATAGAAGGGAAATTACTTGCCATAGGTGACGCATTTATAGAGATATTGCCTCTAAAATATTTTTACAAACATGAATTTCTCAAAGACGGTTTAAATTTATGGATTCCATATTTTTTTCTAGGTATGCCATTTGTCGGGTTATTACAAACAGGTGCTTTTTATCCCTTAAATTTCATTTATTTTTTCCTTCCGGTTTCCTATGCATTTAATTTTCTTTTCTTACTTCATTATACATTAGCAGCATTTTTCACCTTTGTTTACTTAAAAGAAATAAGTTTGAAAGACTATCCTGCCTTTATAGGGGGATTTTTATTTGGATTCTCTGGCTTTTTAATTCTCCAAAAGACACATATTACCGTTATTAACACTTCTATATGGCTTCCTTTAATCTTATTTCTTTATGAAAAATTAAAAAAAGAAATAAACATTAAATGGAGTATTCTAATAGCTTTTGTATTGAGTTTACAAATATTTGCAGGACACTTTCAAATGTTTGTTTATTCCTCTATGTTTGTTATTTTATATATATTTTTTTTATTTTTAAAGGTCAAAAGAAATAAATTTTTGTTTTACAGTTTTTTACCTTTTGTCTTAGCAATTCTTTTATCCTTACCACAGATTTTAAGTTCTTATCAACTTGCTTCTTATTCAGTCAGAGCTAACTTTCCCTATAGAGTCTTCACTGAGGGTGCATTAAGACCCTATTTTATTATTCAATCTATTTCCCCGTTTATATTCGGAGGAGGCTATGCCGGAAAATATTGGGGACCTCAATTTTTAAAAACAACTTCCTGGTTTATCAGTAGTTTTGCTTTTTGTCTTTCCCTTTTCACTTTTTTAAAAATACGTGATAAAGAACATTATGTTCTATTTTTTGGAATAACCACAGTAATATTCCTCATTTTGGCATTCGGTAAATTTATTCCTATTTATAAATATTTCTATCACTTACCTGTATATAATAAATTCAGGGGAACTTCAAAACATTTACTCGAGTGCACCTTTGCTATTGTAGTCAGCTTTGCATATGGTTTAGAAAACATCTTATATAACAAAGAAAAAAACTATTTAAGGGAATTTTTAAAATTTTTTATGGCGTTTATTTTAATATTTATATCAATTTTATTTATTATTTCCTCATTCCTTTCTGATGATAAATTTAAGATACTTATATTTACAGAAGAATCAAATAAAATATTATTAAATTACTTTTCTATTAGTCTAAAAAATAAAGCCTTTATTATACCATTTAGTTTTATGATGTTATACATGATGGTTCTCGGATTTATAAAATTGAAAAAAAGAATTTCATTAATGTCTTTTTTATTTATAATCATTTTTACAGAAGCCTTTGTTTTTGGATACTTTCACGAAAAAGATTTAATTAGAGCGAAAGTTAAAGATATTCCGCAAATTTTTGTAGAAAAACCAAATAAATATTTTCTGAATTACTTAAGAAAAGACACTTCTATTTTTCGAGCATTAATAATCGAAGAAAATCTATTTCCTTTATTTAATATATTTGCTCAAATAAATTATCTTAATGGATATGACCCCTTAATTATTAAAAATTTTCATAAATTATTAGATATTCGTAAAAATGGAGTTGCTGATTTTAGATTAATATCAAATAACATTCTAATAAGTCTATTGAATGTAAAATATATTATTGTTAAGAAAGAGTTAGAAAAATTGATTGAAAATATCACCTATGTTGACACACCGAGTAAGAAAACAATCCTTGAAATTCCCTATATTATACACTTCCAAGCTGTCTCAAAAGACACTCCTCATAAAATTAAAAGAGGAATTAGGATTAAAGCAAATACTTTCTACTTAATATCTGCTGAGATAAAAGGAAAGGCTAACGGAGCTTTTACGATAGACCTTTTTAAATGGAGACCACATTATGATAATAAAGAACAACAAATGTGGATCCCTTCAGATAGAATTAAAGAGGATTCCTTTACATTATTTTTCAAAATAATAAACACAGGAGAAAATGCTCCTCAAAAAGTATGGTTAAGAATTATCAGTTATTCTACAACTCCCCTTGAAGTCAAAAATATAAAATTAATTGAATTAGGAACAAAATACTAACCTTTTAGACTCAATGTCAAAAATAATAAAAAAAGTAGAAGGGTATATAAAAAAGAAAAAAAATTTAAGGAATATACCTTATACAGAAACACAAACTATTTGCCTCGTGTTTTCTTCGTAAAGAACATACGACTTGTAAAAAGTTTAAATGAGATAAAAAAATTATTTTACGCCTTTGAAATTAATCCCTACAATACAGCTTTGCTTTTTAAAAAGGATTATAATAATCTTAAATACCGGAACTTCAATAGAGGAAAAGCGAAGATTCTGAATTACACCTCGAATAAAATAATAATAAAAACCGAAAACACCAACGTCGGGTTTCTTGTTTTATCTGATCAATATTACCCAGGTTGGGAAGCTTATATTGATGGAAAAAAAACTAAAATTTACAAAGTCAACGGATTTTTAAGAGGCATAGAGATACCGCCAGGTGACCACATTGTTGAATTCAAATTTGAACCAAAAATTTTATATTTATCTCTTTTTTTAAGTTTTCTAATTTATATCTTTGGAAGTATTTACTTAATCGTATCTTGATATTTATTGACATTCTTTTATAAAATTGATGTATGAATGAAAAAATAAAGGTTCTTATAACTGACAAAGTTCATAAAGCAGGAATTAATTTACTCAAAGAAAAAGGATTTGAAATAGAAGAGAAATTAAATCCGGATAAAAAAGACTTAATTAAGATTATTCCGGAATACCACATTTTAATTGTCCGAAGTGCAACAAAGGTAACAAAAGAAGTAATTGAAAATGCAAAGAAACTTAAAATTATCGGAAGAGCCGGTGTGGGTCTTGATAATATTGATTTAAAAACTGCAAAAGAAAAAGGAATTAAGGTTCTGAATTCACCAGAAGCTTCATCGGTTTCTGTTGCTGAACTCACACTGTTATTCATTTTATCAGCACTCCGAAAATTACCTCATGCCCATATTTCAATGCAACAAGGGAAATGGGAAAAGAAGAAATTTATGGGAAATGAATTAAAAGGAAAAAGGGTCGGAGTAATAGGACTCGGAAGAATAGGGAAGGAGGTTGCAAAAAGAATAAGATGCTTTGAAGCAGAAGTTTACGGATTTGACCCTTATGTAAAGGACTTCAAATACGGAACTTTAAAAAACTCCATTTACGATATTTTCTCGGAATGTGACATAATTACAATCCATACTCCTTTGACACAGGAAACGAAGAACCTTATTAATAAGAACATACTTTCAAGAGCAAAAAAGGGCATAATTATTGTAAATTGTGCAAGAGGGGGTATCATAAACGAAAGTGACTTACTCTGGGCTCTGAATCAAGGTATTGTTTCGTGTGCCTGTCTTGATGTTTATGAAAAAGAACCCCCGGATAATAAAGAGCTTTTATCCCACCAGAATGTTATATTAACACCCCATATAGGAGCCCAAACCGAGGAAGCACAAAAGAATGCAAGTTTGATTTTAGCAGAAAAAATATTAAATGAACTGAATGTTTGATTCAATTTCACCTTTTTCCGCAATCTATTTTAGAAAAGATTTGATAAAAGATTACGCAACAAGGGTGGAGAATTATTTTTATTTTATAGAAGCACGAGAAGAATATAAAAATTACCCGTTTTTTGAGTTTATCCAGAATTTAAAAAAACACGGAGAAAACTTCTTGAAAGCTTTGTTTGATAATAAAGTACTGATAAAAGAAGAAAAACCGAGTTTTTACCTCTATGAACAGGAATTTGGTATTTATGAAAAAAAATATAAAAGAAAAGGACTTTTAGCCTCTTTTAATTTAAGTCTTTCAAATTTTGTGTTTCCTCACGAAGACACATTTGAATGGGCTGTTGATGTTCATAAGGAGTTCTATGAAAGAAGCAAAATAAATTTTGAACCCGTTCTGCTTTTATATAAAGGTGAAAAAATTGATAACTATATAAGAGAAATAAAAGAAACAATTTTTGAGTTTGAAGATGAATATAAGGAGGTACATCGGATAAATAGAGTGAATTTAGATAATGCTTTTTTTGAAGAAATTCTTAAAACAAATTTTGTTATTGCGGACGGGCATCACAGATTTAAAGCAATGCAAAAAGCAAAATTTAAAAAAAGACTCGTTCTTTTATTTTCAATTTATGACGAGAATCTGAAAATATTACCAACACATCGGGGATGCAATTTGGAAAAGGAAAAAATTTTGAATCTTATTAAAAAATCAAAGGAAATTAAAAAAGAAGAATTTGAAAACAGGATAAAAAATCTCTCAAATCCCGAAATTTTGTTTTTTTATGAAAATAAGTTTTATTACCTGAAAGAAGGACAAAATCCTTTATCCGTATTCAATCTCCATAACGAAATAATTGGTAATAAAAAAGAGGGCATCGGATTTTACAGAAACTATATTGAACTTGTTAAAGAGGTGAAAAAAAATAAGTTTAATATCGGTTTTTTCCTTCCTCCTGTGACTCCCCATGATGTTTACGAGCATGCGATTAATAAAATCAGAATGCCCCCAAAATCAACGGACTTTTATCCCAAACCCTTATGCGGTTTTATAGGAATGTTGCTGGAAAATAGCATCTGAGTATTTTAAAATTAAATTATGAAATGGTCAATAACATCATTATTTATATTCTTATATGCTTGTATTTATGTTCATCATTATCAGCATCCGCCTCTACCTTCCAAACAAGTAAAAAAGCCTGAGAAAAAACCGTTTAAACCTTGGAATGAAGTCCTTAAAGATACAAAGCTGATAGAAGGATTTTTAAAACTTCATCAAAAAAGGGATAACACCCTTTATCTTGAACTTTCGCCATCTGATTTTGAAAAAGATTTTGCTCTTGTCATGCATCTATCATACGGGCTCGGTGATTTTAATGTAATAGAAGGTCTCCCTTTAAGTGATACAAGGCTTTTAAGATTCAAAAGAATAGGAGATGAAGTCTTTCTGATTCACAGGAATGCAAGATTTAAGGCTGAAAGAGAGGAATTCAAGCATTTTATTGAGGAAAATATAGGACATTCCGTAATAGGTGTTTTCAAAATAGAAAGTGAAAATGAGAAAAACAAACATATTTTAATAAATATCACGGACTTTCTTGTTTCCGACTATCCTTCTCTTTCAAACTGGTTAAAGATTTATTACGGAAACAAACCCGTAGTCTTTGATAAAAAAAGAAGTATAGTTTATAAAGTTAAGAATTTTCCTAAGAACACGGAAATAGATGTTCTTTTGAGTTATAAAGCTCAGGAATATCCCGCTTTCGGAGGAGAGGGGGTTTCCGATTACAGGTTTTTAACAGTGGGAGTCAGATTTTCATTTTTTGCCTTGCCTGAGAAACCGATGAGACCGAGATATGCTGATGAAAGAGTAGGATATTTTTTAACAGCAATTATGGATTTTGAAAGAGAAAAAGAGGAAACTCCTTTTATAAGACTCATTCAGAGATGGAGACTTGAAAAGAAAGATAATTCAAAGGAATTATCCGAACCTGTTAAACCCATTGTTTTTTATTTAGATAAAAGCATTCCGCAAGAATACAAAAAATATGTAAAGGAGGGGATTCTTGCATGGAATAAGGCTTTTGAAAGAGCAGGCTTCAAAAATGCGATAGTAGTTAAGGACGCCCCTGATGACCCTAACTGGGATCCCGAAGATATAAGGTATTCAACAATAAGATGGGTATCCGCAAGAAGAATGGGATTTGCAATAGGTCTATCACAAGTTGACCCCAGAACAGGCGAAATTTTGAATGCGGATATATTGATATCAGCAAGTTTTGTGAGAGGCTGGTTGTATGATTATCAGGAATTGGTAGATCCTTTGAAAATCGAAAAAGAATTTGAAAGAATCGAAAGATTAAAAGAGGCTCTTCCGCCCGAATTGGAACATAAACTATGCTTTTATGAAACGGGTTTATCACATCAGATAGGATTTCAGTATGTATTTTTGAAAGCATACGGTTTGATTAAAGATGATAAAGAATTTCCCGAGGAGTTTATAGGAGATGCTATAAGAGACCTTGTGATGCATGAAGTAGGACACACACTCGGGCTGAGGCACAATTTTAAATCCTCTGCTGCGGTTAAATATGAATTTTTAAATGACACCTCTTTTACACGAAAATATGGAGTAAGTGTATCTGTGATGGACTACACTCCTGTCAATGTCTCCAAGGATCCTAAAAAGCAAGGAGATTACTGGAATAAAACGGTAGGAGAATATGACAAATGGGCTATAATGTACGGATATGCACCCGTTTATAAACAAAAAGAAAATGAACCCTTTAAAATGAAAGGGGAATTAATAACTGATCCCGAAGAGGAATTTAAATATCTCAAAAAAATAGCAAAATTAAATACAGAACCCCTTCATGTTTACGGAACGGATGAAGACGCAGGATATACAATGGGAGTTGATCCTTTGACAAACAGATGGGATTTGGGTTCTGACCCTTTAAAATATGCTGAGGAGAGGGCTGAGATAGTAGAAAAAATTATTCCGAAACTTGAAAAAACTTTAATTAAAGAAGATGAAAGTTATCTCAGATTAAGAAGTGCATTTATCAGGCTCATTTATGAAAGGCTTATATCATCAATTCCGCTTGTGAAATTCATAGGAGGGGTTTATTTTAACAGATTCCACAAAGGAGACCCTGAACCCCCTCTTTCACCCGTTCCTTCTGAAAAGCAGAGGAAAGCACTTGATTTTTTAATTAAGAAGATTTTCAATAAAAATGCTTTTAAATTTGATAAAGACCTTTTGAACAAACTTGCACCCAATAGATGGGCACACTGGGGCATGTGGAGTCAATTTTATCCCACCGATTTTCCTATTCATAATTATGTTATGCTTGTCCACAGGGTTATTATCAATTTACTTTTCACTACCGAGAGATTAAGGAGAATAATAGATAATGAAATAAGGAGTTCAAAGCCCTTCAAATTGAGTGAGCTATTTGAAAATGTCACCTACGCTGTGTGGGAGGAAATAATGGGTAAAAATGTTATGAACATAAATTCTTTCAGAAGGAATCTTCAGAGAATATATATTGATAAATTATCGGATATTCTTTTGAGTAAGAATTATCCAGGTGATGCAAAATCTTTATCCAGATACGAACTTGAGAAAATATATAAAAAAATTGATATTGCTTTAAAACACGGGAAAATTGATTTATATACAAAGGCGCATTTAAAAGAGATAAGAGAGAAAATCAAAAGAGTTCTTGAAGCATCAATTTCTATAATTATAAAATAACCTAAATTCCTCTTTCCTATTACTTAAAAAATTTGATTTAAAGTATAATTTTCACATTTCTTTTTCCGATACATCAGGGATGCAAGGCTTATGTTTACTTAATTTTAAATATTGAATTCACTTTATTGACGAGTTTGGTAGGAGTGAAGGGTTTTTCAAGAAAATTAAATCCTTTGCTTTCAAGTTCTTCTATATCAATATCCTCTAAATAACCGCTTGTTATCAGTATTTTAAGATCCTCTATCTTTTCTAGCAATTATTTGGAAAATGACACTCCGTTTCCATCCGGTAATATAAAATCGGTTATAATCATGTCTATTTCGTAATTTTCCCTTTCAAGTATTTCCCTCGCTTCCTTTATATTTTTTGCTTTTAAAACTTTATAATTGTTCTCCTCTAA
>JAJRUZ010000004.1 GCA_024277525.1 Caldifarciminota bacterium
AAAATAACTGAAAGGCTTGAAAAAATAAAGGAAATAATTGAAAAAGAATCAGAGTATCCAGAAAAAGTCAGAATTCTCGGCGCAACAAAGGGTGTGGATGTTGAAAAAATAAAAGAAGCATACGATGCAGGAATAAAGATCTTTGGTGAAAACAGGGTTCAGGAAGCAGAAGATAAAATTTTTAAATTTAATGAACCGGAATGGCACATGATAGGACATCTTCAAACAAATAAAGTAAAAAAAGCATTAAGACTTTTTGAGGTTATTGAAAGTGTTGATTCCTTGAAATTGGCAAGGGAAATAGACAAAAGGGCACAAAAAGCAGGTAAAAAACAAAGAGTTTTCATAGAGGTAAATACATCCGAAGAAGAAACAAAATACGGTTTTAAAAAGGAAGAAGTTTTAAAAGTTATGGATGAACTTATAAATCTTGAAAATATTATAATTGAAGGATTATTCACAATGGGACCTTATCCGGTTGGAGAATATAAATCACGGAAAGCATTTTCTTTTTTAAGAGAATTGAGAGAGAGAATAAAAACCGAGTATAATTTAAATTTAAAAGAACTTTCAATGGGGATGAGCGAGGATTTTATATATGCATTAAGAGAAGGAGCAACGATTATAAGGTTAGGGAGGATTATTTTTGGTGAAAGGAAATAACCCGGGTTCAATTCCCTTTATCCTTTTTAAATGATTATGAAAATTGCACCGATAGAGATAAGGAATGCAGATTTTCCTAAAACTTTCAGGGGTTATGACCCCGAGAAGGTTAAGGAATTTTTAAAAACAGTTGCTGAACAGATGGAAGAACTCATAAGGGAAAATTTAACATTGAATGAAAGAATAAGAGATCTGGATGGTAAGGTTGAAGATTACAGGCGAATGGAAAATATAATGAAAGAGGCACTTCTTACAACACAGAAAACAACCGAGGAACTTAAAAAAAATGCCCAAAGGGAAGCAGAACTTATTATCTCAAACGCAAAGATGGAAGCAGAAAAAATACTTGAAAATACAAAAAGGGAACTCCAAAAATTGAGGGAAGAGATTGAGATGCTGAAGTCAAAAAAGGAAGGATTTTTGTGGGAATTCAAAGCATTACTTGATGCCCAAATGGAATGGTTAAGGAGCCAATTTGCTATACTTGAAGAACAAAAAAAGAAAGTTTGAGAATTTATGCAAAAAACAATTGATTTTCTTAAACAAAAAGGTATATCAAAGGCAGACATAGGAATAATTACAGGTTCGGGCTGGTCAAAACTTGAGGATTTCTTTGAAATAAAAGAAAGGGTAAAATATTCCGAAATACCTGACTTTCCGGTAAGCAGTGTAAAAGGGCATAAAGGGGAACTTCTCTATGCAGAATCAAAAAATAAAAGTATTCTTTTATTCTCAGGAAGATTTCATTATTATGAAGGTTATTCAATGGCTGAAATCACATTACCTGTGAAAGTGCTTAAAAGTTTTGATGGAAAAGTTCTTGTAATCACAAATGCTGCAGGAGGATTGAATCCCTCTTTTAATATCGGAGATTTAATGCTTATTGAGGATCATATAAATCTCTTTCCCGAAAATCCCTTAAGGGGTAAGGGAGAATTTCCTTCAATGCTTGATGCCTATGATGAAAAGATAAGAAAAGAAATAGAGGAAATCGCCGGGAAAAAGGGAATCAAAATCAAAAAGGGTGTGTATGTCGGCTGGCAAGGTCCTTCCCTTGAGACAAAAGCAGAATATAAATTTTTAAGAATAATAGGCGGAGATGCAGTAGGAATGTCGACTATTCCAGAGGTCATCATGGCAAAGAGTCTTGGTTTAAAAGTCATAGGATTTTCAGCAATCACGAATATGGGAATAGGAGAAAAGAGAAAAGATGTTTCTCATGAAGAAGTCTTAAAAGTAGCACAGGAATGTGCTCTGAAGGCAGGAGAGATTTTAAAAGAATGGATAGAAAAATATTTTTCTTTTTGATATTTATTATCAGTTGTTATAATCCTATTAAAAAGGCTGAAGACCTTTTGAAAAAGGACAGGATAGAGGAAGCAGAAAGTGTTCTACTTTATGCCCTTAAGAAAGGCAAAAAAGAATCAAAAATATATCTTTTATTGGGAGAAATCTATCTAAAAAAGAAATTTTATTTATCCGCATTAAAATATTTTGAAAAGGTGCTTGATAAAAGTAAATATAAGAAAATTCTTATAAAGAATTTGAGAGAAATATACAATCAAACAAAAAAGGCGGGTCCTGAGATTGCAAAAAGAAGTTTATTTCTTTTATATTTAATAGCTCCTGAGAAGTTAAAAATTGAAGAAGAAAAGGCTCTTGCGCTTTATTTTTTGGAAAAAGAGTCAGAAGAAGCGGATGTCTTCATTGAGAAAATACTCAAAAAAAATTTTGATGATGATTTGTTTCTTAAATTTATCAAAACCCTTTTTGATAGAAATAAGTTTAAGGAAGTAATTTCCTTTTATAAAAAATTTGAGGAAGATGTCAAAAAGTCAAAATTATACCCGAATATAGAGTTTTATGTCGGTTCTTCATATTTTGAGGAAGGAAAGAAGTATTTTGAGGAAGAGAAAATTGATTCTTCTATTTTTTATCTCTCAAAATATATATCCATGAAATCACCCGAACTTTATTTGCCACATGCCTTTTTTTTAAAAGGAAAACTTGAATTACTCAAAGGAGATACAACAATGGCTTATTATGATATGAGAAAGGTTCTTGAAATCTTACCTTTTAAACAATCCGGAATTGCTCAGGAAGCAAGGGAAATTTTAAAGGAACTTAAATTAAAAGGTTACGGAGGTTGATCATGGAAAAGATAGATATAAAAGATGCATATAAGTTTGTGGGTAAAGAGATTGAAATAGAAGGCTGGCTCTACAATAAAAGGTCAAAAGGAAAAGTTCATTTTTTAATAATAAGGGACGGCACCGGTTTTATTCAGGCAGTTGTTGTGAAGGGTGAAGTTGAAGACAGGGTCTTTGATATGTATGACGAAATCAGTCAGGAATCATCCCTTGTAATAAGGGGAGTAGTAAGGGAAGATAGAAGATCACCTTATAAATACGAACTTTCCGTAAAAAATATAGAACTGGTTCATAAGGCAATAGATTATCCCATACAGAAAAAAGAACACGGAATAGGTTTCCTTTTACCGATAAGACATCTGTGGTTGAGATCAAGAAAGCAATGGGCAATAATGAGAATAAGATACGAGATTATAAAGGCAATAAGAGACTTTTTTGATAAAGAAGGATTTATTTTAATAGACGCACCCATTTTAACTCCCTCTGCTTGTGAAGGAACAACCACGCTTTTTGAGACCGATTATTTCGGTGATAAAGCATATCTATCTCAATCGGGGCAACTTTATATGGAGGCTGCGTGTATGGCTCATAAAAAGGTTTATTGTTTCGGTCCCACTTTCAGAGCGGAAAAAAGTAAAACAAGGAGACATCTAATGGAATTCTGGATGGTTGAGCCTGAAATTGCTTATGCAACACTTGATGATATAATAGAGATTTCGGAAAGATTCATAACCTATATTGTTGAAAGGGTTTTAGAGAATAAAAGAGAAGAATTGAAAATTTTGGAAAGACCGCTTGAACTCCTTGAAAAAATTTCACCTCCTTTTCCGAAAATAACTTACAGTGAAGCGGTTAAAAAATTAAAAGAAAAGTTTCCTGATTTTGAATGGGGCGAAGACTTCGGAGCACCTCATGAGACTTATCTTTCAACCCTTTATGAAAAACCTCTGGTGATTACAAGGTATCCTAAAAAAATTAAGGCATTTTATATGAAACCCGATCCTGAAAATCCTGATGTGGTCTTGTGTATGGATATTCTTGCTCCCGAAGGATACGGAGAAATTATCGGGGGAAGCGAAAGGGAGGATAATTATGAAAAATTACTTCAAAGGATGAAAGAAGAAAAAATGCCCGTAGAAGATTACAAATGGTATCTTGATTTAAGAAAATACGGCTCAGTACCGCACTCGGGTTTCGGATTGGGACTTGAAAGAACAATTTGCTGGATATGTAAATTAGAACATATAAGGGAAGCAATACCTTTCCCAAGGTTACTGGAGAAGATATATCCATGAATATTTTTATTTTATTACTGCCTTTTTTCCTTTTAAAACCTCAAAAATCCGACAAAAAAGTAAAGGAAATTCAAAAAAAATTTGAATATGTTGAGAAGATATTTTCCAGATATTACCCTTATACCTTCATAAAAGATAAATATTTACCTTTTAAGAGAAAAGAAATTAAAATCCACACAAAAAACAAACAGGATGACACAATAAGATTCAATATTTTAGCAATCAGGGTTGCATTTCAAAGGGAGGAGCCTGATGATTCGCTCACAACAGGAGACGGATGGTTTGATTTAAAAGGTAAGGGTAACCCTGACTCTGTTCCCTTCTTTTCAGAACCGCCTCATGATAGGAAATATTTTGAAACATATCTTGAATCCTTAAAAGCATTCTTGGCTTCTGTCGGATACGGCAAGATCAAAATTAATTATGTAGTAAAACCTGATAAGAACGATTCTTTTTATATTCTACCCCATCCTATGAGGTATTACGGAGACCCTGAGCATTTTGAAGAAGGTCTTGTGAAACTCCTTCAAGATGCCCTACATATTGCAGACCTTGATGAAACAATCAATTTTATGGACCTGGATAATGATGGGAAAAAAGATTATAAACAGGGAATAAAAGATGTTTATATAATTTTTCACGCAGGCTCAACATGGCAAACGGATTGGGGGGATACCCCTTATGATATTGCTACCGTTACAATTCCTCAAGGAGCAATTGAGTATTATACAGGAGAAAAATATATTATACTTAACGGAGGGAAAGACACGGTTGTTTCCGGAATATTACTTCCTGAACAACCTTCTCAGGACGGAATGGAAGTTGAACTTCAGGGACTTTTATTTCATGAGTTTCAGCATGATGCTTTTTATGCAACAGATTTGTACGGTGTTTACGGAAGGTCCTCCGGAGTAGGAGCATGGTGCCTCATGGGAACAGGAGGATGGAATGAAGTCGGATCTGAAAATGAAGAGGGGTACATAGAATCTGTTTTCGGAGCAATACCCTCTTTTCCTTCTGCATGGATGAGAACCTGGTTTGATTATGCGGTTAAAATCATACCTCAAAGATTTTTCATTCCTGAAGAATGGTATAAAGACACCTTGAATCCTTTATGGGGGTTTTCTTTATATAAAGGTATGGTGGATACGATAATTCCTTTACAAGAGGAAAAAAATATCACTATTTATGAAGCAACAGAACCTGCAAGTGATACAATAAACTATATACCGGATTCTGTAAGATTTCCGAAAATTATTTTTATTCCCATAGATGATTATGAGTATTACCTTATTGAATACAGAAATGACCTTTTATTTGGAAGTTTTGAATTAAAAGCCTATTTTAAAAACGGCACAATTATTTCACCATACGGGGCATGGGATTTCCTTTTACCAGGTTCAGGACTCTTAGTATGGCATATAGATGATAGAACGGTGATAGATCATTATTGGGAAATAAATGCATATCCTCCTTATAAAGGAGTTGATCTTGTTGAGGCAGACGGGATTCAAGATTTAGATAAATGGACAGAATATCCTGAGACTTGGTACGGGAGTGAATATGATCCATTTTTTAAAAATTGGAAAGACGAGTTTTCTTATAATACATATCCTTCAAGCAAAGCAAAATCAGGAGGAAATACTTTTATTGAAATTAAAAACATAGGAGAAAGGAGGAAGCATAAAATCAGTTTTACTTTAAAAAACTCTTTTTTGAATTTACATATAAAAGATTACTTACAGGAAGATATGAGACCCCTCAATGCCTTCTTCGGTATAAATAAAGATAAAATAATAGTTTTAATAGGGGGCGCTCTGGATTATTATGGAGACACAATTCCTGTAACAGACACTTTTAATTCCGGTTTTTTCATTTTCAGCAAAGACGGAAATTTGCTGAAAAGTATTTATTTCAAATCAATCATTAATAAACCTTTTTCTATCTCTGATATAGATGGAGATGCGGTAGATGAGGTTTTATTTTTAAACGAAGGATTTTTGAGTTTAATAAAACTGAATAATTATGATACATTTAAATTTAGAAACTTACCTAAGTTTTCCTCTGTGCCTTCTGTATATGATACGGATAAGGATGGAATTAAAGAGATATTTTTATGCGGAGAAGATTATTATCTATATAAACTGAGCGGTAAAAATCCGGACAGTGTGATAGCAAAAGGATTTATAGGTTCAAAGACAAATAACGGCATAGCAGTATCCGATGATCCGAAAGTTTTGTATATTCTGGGTATTGACGGTGTTCTGAGAGTTTTTGATTATGATTTAAATAAAATAAGGGAAGTCTTTAATCCTTATCCCGGATTTTCGGATTACGGTGTTATATGCGCTGACTTTGATGGGGACGAAAAAAAAGAGGTAATGGGAGTTAGAGGTGAAAATTCTGTTTTTTATTATGATTACGAAGATAATTTATATTATGAAAGAAAGATAAACGATAAAATTATAAATTCTCCCTCAATATTTGATGCGGATTTTGACGGGTATGTCGATATTATCGTTTCTTCTCCAAATTCTGTTTATTCTTTTAATTATCTTTTATCTTTGGGTAATGAATTTCCAGTGAATATTGAAGCTGATTCTTTTAAAAATTATTATTTTGCGTATATCTCTTCGGATAAAAATCTGTTTGTCAATATGAATCACAAAATTATTTCTATACCTACAAAAAGCATTTATTCGGTGAATACTTCTTCTTTCGGACTAAAGGATTTATTGATTGATGAGCAGGGAGAGTTATATCTTCTTTTAGGAACCGGTGAAATAAAAAGGTTCAATTTTGATTTAAATCCTTTCTTTTCCTGTTTCGGAGTTAATACTGAAAGAAATTTTCTTTTTGAAAAAAGATCCAATTTCAGCCGATCTGATATCCCCGAAACAAGGTTAATTATTTATCCTTCGGTAATTAAAAATAAAAGGGGAGTGATAAGATTTTTTGCAAAAAAAAGTACTTATCTTGATTTAAAGTTTTATACCTTTTCCGGTCATCTTATAAAAACCGAAAGGTTTTATGTAGATGGTAAAAACATATACAATGACATTGAATTTGATTTTTCTTTTCTTACTCCAGGTCCATATATTCTCAAATGGGAATCTTTGGATTCAAAGGGAATATTTAAATTTTTTGTCAAATGAGAATTCTTGTTATTATTCCTACTTATAATGAAAGGGAAAACATAGGGGAAATGATAGAGAAGATTTTAAGTCTTAATATTAATGCGGATGTTCTTGTTGTAGATGATAACTCTCCGGATAAAACATGGGAAATTGTAAAAGAAATTTCCGAGGGTAATAAGCATGTTAATCTGCTTTTAAGGGAGAAAAAAGAGGGACTGGGTTTTGCTTATAGGGACGGTTTCAAATGGGCAATAGATCATAAATATGACATCATAGTACATCTTGACGCGGATTTTTCCCATAATCCTGACGAGATCCCGAATTTTATAAGTAAGATTAAGGAAAGTTATGATGTTGTTGTCGGGTCAAGGTATTTGAACGGTGTTACGGTTGTAAACTGGCCTTTAAAAAGACTTTTACTTTCTTATTTTGCCAACTTATATGCAAGGATTTTTACGGGAGTAAAAGTAAAGGATTTGACTTCCGGATTCAAGGCATTTAAAAGGGAAGTTCTTGAAAATATACCTTGGAAGGAGGTCTCTGCCGGTGGTTACGGATTTCAGATTGAAACGGTCTATTATCCTTATCATATGGGATATAAGGTGACGGAATTACCGATTATATTTGTTGAAAGACGAAAAGGCAAATCAAAAATGACAAAAAAAATTGTTTTTGAAGCATTTTTTTTGGTTTTGAAGTTAAGTTTGAAAAGGTTATTTATAAAGAGGTATAATAAAAAATGATTACATTTTTATTATTTTTACAACTGCAGGCTCCTGCTCCTTCGTATCCAGAGTATTATGTATTTCCGAGCAGTGACCAGGTTTTAATGGAAGTTCAGTTATGGGGGCATGTTTCAAAACCCGGTCTTTATCGTGTTCCTTTAAAAACCGATATAATTAAGCTTATTTCGCTTGCAGGCGGTCCTCTTCCGAGTGCAAACCTTTCCGGAGTGAAAATAATAAGAAAAGGAGAAAATGTGAATGTAAATATACCGGATATTTTAAACAAAGGGAAGAACTCCTTTTACCTTGAGCCAGGAGATGTTGTGATTGTACCTGAAAATACTTCTTCTAAGATGAAAGATGTGTTAAGATTCTTAAGGGAAAGTGTCACCTTAGCAGCACAAGTTGTGCTTTTATATACATTTTTAAAAGCACAGAAATGACACCCGAAGTTTCTCCTCCGGTTGACATAAGAAAGTATTTAGATGCCTTATGGAAGAGAAAATGGGCATTTCTTCTTTTCTTTATCGGTGTTCCAACGGTGACCATGATATTCACATTTACAGTCAAACCCATATACGAGGCAAAATGTGTATTGCTTGTGAGGACACAAAGTTCTAATCCTTTGGGACTTGGACCTTATACAAATCCGGTTAAAAACCAAATTTTTATTCTCAACACATTTAACTTTGCAAAGAAAGTATGGGAAAAAATAAAAAATGATGAAAAATCAAAAAAAGACCTTATTTCTTATCTTCAAGATGGAAATCCAGTATTAAATATAAAATCAAAAATATCTTATAAATATGGTGAGAAAGAAAATCTTTTGTTTATAAAGGTTAAGGGTCATGACCGTGAGCAAACTGTGCGTCTTGCCAATATTGTTGCCGAGGTGTTTATCGAAACCTCTGAAGAGATAGCAAAGGCTTCTGCGCAGGAAGTTGTTAAGTTCCTTGAAAAGCAAATCCCGAAAGTCGAGGAAAGCTTAAAAAAAATCCAGGATTCTTTAAAAAAGTTTAAGAAAAAAGAAAAATTGACCGATATAAAATCAGTAGGAGAATATTTAAGTAATAAAATCAGACTTCTCGATGAAATGCTTGCTAAAACAGAGGTTGATATAAAAGAAAAAGAAGGAATCTTAAAAGCATGGGAGCAAAGAAGAAAGGACCTGGTTAATAAAGTCATGAAGGGAGAAGGAGGGGTTTCAAATATTATAGAAAAATTATATGCAAAAATTGTTCAATTGGAAACTCAAAAGACCTCCCTGCTTTTAGAAGGTTTTGAGGAAGATAGCAAAGAAGTGAAGGATATGGAAGCCAAAATAGAACAGGTCAAGAAAGAATTAATTCAAAAATTACAAGAAGGCGCCCTTTCAGGAGAAAGTATAAGTGAACCATTTGAGGAAATTTCTGAAGTAATGAAAAAAATAGTAACAGCAGGAGCAGAATTAAAAGCCCTCCAAGCAAAAAAGGAAGCAATTTTAAAAAACAGGGAAAATGTAATGAAAGAATTTTCCAAATTTCCTGACAAAGAGATAAAATACTTAACTTTACAGAGAGAATTTAAGTTGAATGAAGAAATTTTAATGATGTTAAAGAAAAGATACGAGGAAGCAAAATTGCAAGAAGTCGGGCGTGTTTCAAACTTTGTTATAGTGGAACCGGCTTTTCCACCAAAATTTCCTGTCTTTCCTAAGAAAAGGCAAAATCTTTTATTTTCCATTGTGATAGGACTTGGTTTAGCTCTTTCAATTGTTTTTTTACTTGAATATCTTGATACTACTGTGAGGGATGCCGATGAGCTGAAATTTATGTATCCTGACATCCCACTTCTGGCTGCAATTCCTTTTATTAAGGTACATAATTCACACCGTGTTCTGGTAACCCAGCATAAGAAAAGCTCGCTTTATATGGAGAGTTTCCGAACCTTGAGGAGTAATCTGAAATTTTCAAAAGTGGGAGAAGAAATAAAAGCCATTCTTGTGACAAGTGCCCAACCTGACGAAGGAAAAACAACCATAACTGTTAACCTTGCCTTAACTTTCCAGATGACAAACCTTAAGACACTTGTAATTGAAGGTGATTTAAGAAAACCGAGATTACCGGATATTTTCGGAGAAAAAGAAAAAGGATTAACAGACTATCTTCTCGGAACAATTAAAGAAAATGAAATTATCTATGATACCTTCATTGAAAATGTATATTATATCCCGCCCGGTGAAATCCCCCCTAATCCCACTGAACTTCTATCTTTACCAAGATTCAATGAATTAATAAAAAAACTTAAAGAAAAATTCGATGTCATCATCATAGATTCTCCACCGGTAACCCTTTTTGTTGATGCGGTGGTTATTTCCAATAATGTAGACGGAACAATTATTTTAGTTCAATTTGAATACACAAAAAGGGAAACACTGGAATACACGGTAGAATCCCTTAAAAAATCGGGGAGCAGAATAATAGGATTTGTTGCAAATAAAATTGTTCCTTCGTTTTTCAGAACAAGAACAGCCTATTATTATCCCTCTTATAAAAATTATAAAAAATACGGCTATTCTTTTGATATTTGAATAAAGAAAAAATTCTTATTTCCGCCTGTATTTACGGATATCCGTTCAGATATGATGGAAAAGACAAAAAAGATGAAAAGTTAATAAAAAAACTTAAAAAAATTTATGAGCTTGTACCTGTTTGTCCCGAAATTTTATCCGGAATGGGCATCAAAAGGACACCCTGCACCAAGGTAAATAACAAAGTCATAGATAATCAAACAAAAGAAGATAAAACACATCTGTTTTTAAAAGGTGCACATAGGGCTTTAAAAATTGCTGAATTCCTCGGAATTAAAAAAGCCTTTTTAAAAGAAAAAAGTCCCTCCTGCGGCGTGAATTTAAAAATAGTAAGAGGTGTTTTTGCAGAATTACTTGAAAGAAAGGACATTAAAATAATCGGAATTGATTGAAATAATACTACTCGGAACCGGAGGAGGAAGAATAGTAGTCTTTCAAGGAATAAGATCAAGCGGAGGCATGATTATAAAATTCAAAAATAAAATTTTACACGTTGACCCTGGTCCGGGAGCGTTAAAGGGGCTCTTAAAAAATAAAATATATCCCAATAAACTTGATGCGGTATGGATAACCCATAAAGACTTGGACCATACGGGAGAATTAAACATAATAATTGAAGGAATGACAGAAGGGGGATTTAAGAAAAAAGGTATACTTTTCACTCCCGAAGAGGTTATAAGGGATGGAATTTTGCTTGATTATTTGAAAGATTATTTAAGTGAAATAAAAATTATAAAACCATTGAATGAATATAAATTTGAAGACTTAAAAATAAACACTTCACCTTTACATAACCACAGAGGAACGGAGTGTTTCGGATTTGTGATTAAAGATGCATCATTCGGTTATCTGGTGGATACGAAACCGGATGAAAAAATATTGAATTTTTATAAAAATCTTGATACATTACTTGTTAATTGTGTTCTTCTTGAGCCAAAAGAAAATGTGTATCATATAAGCCTAAAAGACATACCTTTTGTCTATGAAATAACAAAACCAAAGAGGTTGATAATATCACACTTCGGGATGAGACTCTTAAAATACGGATATAAAAATATCCAAAATTTTTTAAAGGAGAAAAACATCCCCTTTGTTCTTGCTTATGATAATATGAAAATTAAACCCTAACTATCTTAACCTTATTTATCCTTGATTCGGATGCATCAAGAATTTCAAATATGTATTTTCCTATTTTAATTTTTTCTCCCTTTTTGGGAATTCTTTTTATCTTATCAATTATGTACCCTGCAACAGTAACAATCTCCTCCTCATCGTATTTCTCTATATCTATTAAATTGGAAAGCTCCTCAACAGGAAGTCTTGCAGGAACGATATAACCATCCTTTACTTTCTGAGGCTTTTCTATAACTTCCAAGTCCAATTCATCCACAATTTCACCGACAATTTCTTCAACTAAATCCTCAAGTGTTACAAGTCCTGTTACACTTCCGAATTCATCAACCACAAGTGCAAAATGAATTTTTTTATTTCTCATTTCTTTCAGCGTTTCAAGAGCGTTTTTATTTTCCGGCATAAAAATCGGAGGCTTCATCACTTCTGTAACTTTCTTTTTTTCGTATTCAGAAGGATCAAGCAATAACATTTCTTTGAAAAACAGTATCCCTATTACCTCATCTTTTTTCTCTTTTATTACGGGCATTCTGGAAAAGTGATATTCTTTAAATACTTTCAAAGCATCCTTTAAGGTGTCTTTATGGGTTACACATACCATATCCACACGGGGTATCATGACTTCCTGCAATCTTTTTTCCGAAAGTTTTTTAATACCTAAAATAAAATCTTCTAACTTTTCCCTCTGAGCAGGAATATGCCTGTTATTTCTTCTGAATACTTTTAATATACTCTTTAAAAACTTTGTAAACATCTTTTTCCTCGGGTAAAACAATCCCTGCTGAAATAAGGGCTTTCAGCCCTTCCTCTACGGATAAATCCAAATGAAAAACCCTGTCCTCCGGCACAATCAGATACCAACCGCTTGTAGGGTTAGGCGTTGTCGGGATAAAGATGTTTAAATATTTCCTTCCGTTAACTTCCCATTTTTTATCAGTAGTAATAAAACCTATTGCATAATGCCCCTCTAAGGGGAATTCAACAAATACAACCCTTTTAAAAGCAGTTTTTTTTGAAAAAATTGCATCGGTTAACTTTTTTGCGGCTGAATATAACCCCCGCACAACAGGAAGCTTTGTAATAAGTTTTTCACCGTATCCGAATATCTTTCTTCCGATAAATGTGGTAACAAAAAAACCCACAAGATAAACAAAAATAACAGAAAAAGCAAGTCCGAACAATGTGGAAAGGAAAAGATTTTCTGTCTTTAATAAGCCTATTTTTATAAAAAGATTTCCGATATTCGTTCCGGTTATTTTTATAAGAACATAAAGAATATAAAAAGTAATAAAAATCGGAAAAAGAGAAGCGATACCGGTAATCAGGTATTTTTTTATTTTTTTCTCCTTTTTACTCAGTCACTTATGTAAACCCTGACAAGTTTCTCACTATCAGAAAAGGATATTTTAATGCTTTTGTGAAAGGTCTTTGCAATTTTTTTACCTATTTTCTCTGCAAGATGCTCTGTTGTTGTTTCAATTATGATTCTTTCATCGGAATTATCCACGCTTATAATCCTTTCGAGCGGATTATGAATAAATTCTTCTGCAGCAATGTGTTTAATTCTGGAATGAATCTCTTTATTCTTCTCCCTTATAAAGTTTCCTCTGATTTCAACTATTCCTAAGGGATATTTATCCCTTATTTTCCTGCAGGCAGGGCATTCTTTTTTATGAATCTCCTTACCTTTTTCTTGAAATTCCTTTATTAATTCAGGCGCATTTTGCCATCTTTTTTCATGAAAAATTATTCCGCATTTCGGACACAGGGTAGGGTCTTTATAAAGCTTTTTATCCATATAAGGATCACGAACTTTTGTTATATACGCCCTTTTGTCCCTTCCTTCCATATTTTCCTCCCTTATTTTATATTATAATCAAATTTACAAAAAATTTCAAATATTCCTTCCATGGCATTTTTTATATTTTTTACCGCTTCCACACGGACAGGGATCATTTCTTCCGACCTTTGGAAATTCTCTTTTTACGGTCGTAACAGGCTTAACCTCTTCCTGTGTTTCTTCTGCTCCTTTTCTTGAAATACTCAAACTTCTCACAAGATCCGGGCGGACCTCTCTTAATCTTCTTCTCTCAATTTCTCTCGGTGCCTCCACTATTCTTGCGTGGAATATTCGATGAATTGTCTCATTTCTTATCCTCCTCAAAAGTTCTTCAAACATTTGATATGCTTCCTGTTTGTATTCAATTAGGGGGTCTTTTTGTCCGTAAGCCCTCAAATATATTCCCTCCCTCAGATGATCCAACGCGTAAAGATGTTCTCTCCATGCGGTATCAAGGGTATATAAAAGTGCTGCCCTCTCAAGTTCCCTCATTCTTTCTGATCCGAACATCTCTTCCCTCATTTCATAAAGTTCTTTTATTCTCTTTCTGATTTCTTCTTTAATTTTTTCCTTATCCTTCATATTTTTTAAATCTTCAAAGTCTGCTAAGAAGTGATAAGAAAGTTCTGATGTCAATTCATCAAGGTTCCAGAATTCCTTTTCATCACCCTGAAGATATTTCTCGGAAAGTTCCTCAATCAAATCTTCAACATACTCATTTAAAATAAGGTCCTTCATGTTTTCACCTTCCAGAATTTCATTTCTTAATCCGTATATGACCTCTCTTTGTTTGTTCATTACATCGTCATATTCAAGCAGTCTTTTTCTTATTTCAAAATTCTGCATTTCAACCCTTTTTTGAGCAGTCTCAAGGGCACGTGTTACAAGCTTACTCTCAATCGGACCCTCATCCTTTTTACCGAATCTCTCCATTAACTCCTTCACTTTGTCTGATCCGAATAATCTTAAAAGGTCATCCTCCAGAGAAAGGAAAAATCTTGTTGTTCCTGGATCTCCTTGCCTTCCTGACCTCCCCCTTAATTGTCTATCAATTCTTCTTGCCTCATGTTTCTCTGTTCCGATAATATAAAGACCACCGAGTTCTTTCACTCCTTCTCCTAATCGTATATCCGTTCCCCTTCCTGCCATGTTCGTTGCTATTGTTACAGCATGCTTCTGACCCGCTCTTGCCACAATTTCCGCTTCCTTTTGATGATGTTTTGCATTTAAGACATGATGAGGAATTCCTTCCCTTTTAAGCATTCTTGAAAGAAGCTCGGATACCTCAACAGATGTTGTCCCAACAAGAACAGGTCTTCCTATTTTATAATTTTTCTTTATTTCCTCAATAACAGCCTGATATTTTTCCTTTTTTGTCTTGAATATTATATCAGGTAAATCTTCCCTTATCACCGGTTTATTTGTAGGAATAACAACCACATCCAGTTTATAAATTTCCCAGAATTCCTGTGCTTCTGTTATTGCGGTTCCTGTCATTCCGGCAAGCTTTTCATACATTCTGAAATAGTTTTGCAAAGTAATCGTTGCAAGCGTCTGCGTTTCCCTTTGAATCTCAACTCCTTCCTTTGCTTCCACTGCCTCATGAAGTCCATCAGACCATCTTCTTCCGGGCATCAATCTCCCTGTAAATTCGTCAACTATTATCACCTTCCCGTCCATTACGACATAATCAACATCTTTTTCAAATAACGAATACGCCTTTAAAAGCTGTTTTATGGCATGAATTTTCTCAGATTTTTCTGAATATTCCCTTATAACTTTTTCTTTTTCATAGAATCTTTCCCTGGGAGTTAAAGATTCATCTTTATCAATTCTGTGCAGTTCTATTGATAAATCAGGTAAAACGAAGAGTTCTTTATCTATTTTTAAAAATTCCTGTCTTCCCTTTTCGGTCAGGTCAACATTATGTGATTTTTCATCAATTACATAGAAGAGCTCACTTTCAAATTCCTGCATTTTTTTCTCTTTAAGAAGTTCAAGTTCTATTTTTTCCGTGAGTTTCATCATATCGGGTTCCTGAAGTAATTTGAATAATTTTTTGGATTTGGGTGCTCCCTTTTTGGCAAGCAGAATTTTTTTCGCTGCTTCCTCTTTTTTCCCTTCTTTTAAAAGTCTTTCTGCATCTCTTAAAATGGTATTCACGAGAAGTATCTGCTTCCTGACAACCCTCTCAACATGAGGTTTCATTTGCTTATATAAGTAATTGGTCGTCCTTTCAACGGGACCGGAAATAATAAGAGGGGTCCTTGCCTCATCTATCAGGATTGAATCAATCTCATCTATAATTGCGTAAATATGCCCCCTCTGAACTTTGTCTTCCTTTCTGAAAACCATGTTATCTCTTAAATAATCAAACCCGAATTCATTGTTTGTTCCATAAGTAATATCCTTATTATATTCGGGTTTTCTCTCATGAGGCTCCATTCCGCTCTGTATTACCCCTACTTCAAGACCGAGTGATTCATATACAGGTCCCATCCATTCTCTGTCCCTTCTTGCAAGATAATCATTTACTGTTACAAGATGATTTATGCCTCTTGGGCTCCCATTCACAAGAAATCTTTCATCTCCTTTCAATCCCCTTGCTCTCCCTATGAGTGAATTCAGATAAAGAGGCATTGTAGCAACAAGTGTTTTACCCTCTCCTGTTGCCATTTCCGCTATTTTACCCTGATGAAGCACAATTGCTCCGAGAATTTGAACATCAAAAGGAATCATATCCCATTCATAATCCTGTCCCGTTATTTTCCATCTCTTTCCTACAAGACGCCTGCATACTTCTTTGGCAAGTGCATACGCCTCTGGAAGCACATCCATGTCAGGTTCTCCGTCTTTCAGCCTGTTGACAAATTCCTCTGTTTTCTTCACAATATCTTCGTCAGAAAGATTGTGGTATGTTTCGTATATCTTATTTACCTTTTCCACAATGGGCCACAGTCTTCTTATGACTCTTTCGTTTCTTGGAATGAATATTTTTTGAAATATTTTTTTAATCATCTTCAATATCACCTCCTATAAATACGGATTTTCTTAATCTTGTATGATAAGGAGACCATCTTTCGCCTTCCTGAGTCATTTTAATTGCTTCTTCGTATTTAAACATTTCCGCATCAAGTTGATCTGCAAAATACAAAACAAATGCCTCTTTTGTCAGGGGTTCGGTTAAGGCACCCTGACCTTTTGTTCCGTGGTGTGAAGCAATGAGATGCAAAAGGTTTAATCTTAAATCCTCCGGAAATTTTGATTTAAAAAGTTCATCCCTCTCGGAATTTATTTTATCTATTTCTTCATCAATTCTTTTCATGCCCAAATAAATGTGGTCGAGTAATTTTCCTTCATCTGTCATCTCTGATTTTAAGTCAAACTTATATGAAAAAACCTTTCCTATATCATGAAGAAGGGCTCCTGTTATGAGTAAATCTTTATTAAGCGAGGGATAGCAATTGGAGAGTGAAACCGCAATTTCGCACACATTGATCGTATGCTCTGCAAGCCCTCCTATATATGCATGGTGATATTTCATTGCAGCCGGTGCTTCAAGGAAATCCTCAAAAAATTCTCCTTTAAATATATTTTCTAAAATTTTTCTTAGGGAAGTATTCTGCACAATTGATATTTTCTGCAATATTTTTCTTCTTAATTCATCCCTCGGAATTTCTGAAGACTTTATTAGCTCCCTTTTCAAATCAGGAGTTATTTCAATTATGCTTATTCCTTTTAATATCACCCTTTTTTCATCCTGATGGACACCGACTTCCCCTTTTATTTTAAAAATACCCTCCTTAATTTCTATTTCTTTGTCAAATAAATAAGCTTTGAGGTCTCCTGTTTTGTCAGAAATAATGAGTTCAACATATTCTCCTCTTCTTCCGATTGAATTTTTAAGGGAATGGATGTAAAATATGTCCTCAAATTCACCTTCTTTTTCCATCAGATCCGATACAAATAATTTTTTCATTTCCTTATTAAAGCATACAAAAAATTTTTTTAAATTTCAAGTTGACAAAATAAATTTTATCCTTTATAATAATTATGTTTAAAAACGGTTCAAATCCTTCTGTATTGCAAGGAGGAAATTGTGAAGAAAATTTTGATACCGCTTATGTTTGTGATTGTATTCGCATGTAAAAGAAGCGGAAAAGAATATATAATAAGGGTTTCATTTGATAGGACTTTTTATACTATTGATGTTCTGAGAGACACGGTGATAGGAAATGATACATTTTCATATTTCCCGTATCATACGGCAGGAGTAACTTTTGCATTTGAGGAATATATCACTCAGGAAAATTACATTCCTGTAGCGGTCCTTGATAGTTATAAGGTTTATTTCTACGATATGGCCGAATCTCCTCCTAAAAGGATCACAATCCGTGTTGCAGACGAATATAAGGGCGATGTTGAGATTGAAGAATATCCCTATTTTTGTTACAAAGCAAGAATTGAAATCCCCTTAGGTAAAATTGCACAAGCAACTGTTCCTATTTTACCTTCTTATATAGTTTGCATGTATAATCCTTTCTATGGTATTTGGAAAAATGGAAATCCTGTGGTGATGGAACTAAAGACAGAATATGAATTTTATTTTCATGAGCTTTATTCCGGAATGCAATTTGCTCCCCTTAAAGGAGAAATAACACTTCAGGTAATGGATTATTTAGACTAAAAGGAGGTTTTTTTATGTTTAAATATATTTTATATATCTTTGTTTTAATTCTCCCTCTCTGGGGAGAAATAGGTGATATTGTAATAGAGGGTGAAAAGGAAAACACCGTGGTAAATATTTCCCTTCCCGAGGAAATCTCTTATACTGTCTTTAAACCCGGCGGAAATGTAATTGCTGTTGACATTCATACAAATAAAACCCTTGTTGCACCGGGATCTTATGAAGTAAAAAAAGGCGGTATTGATAAAATAACGATTGAAACATTTCAGAGGGTTGCCCTGAGTAGAATATTTATATATCTTACATCCGATTTTGATTATTATGATGTAAGGACAGACAAAGGTGTTTCCTTTTATATTCTCGGAACAGGGGGAGTAAAAGAAAGTTATTCCCTTAAAGAAGGAAAACCCGAATTTACTGCCACAGTAGAAGAAACACCACCGCCCGGAGTTACACCAGCACCAGGTGAAGGTCCGAGAATCTCCTTAAATCTCGAAAACGCTGATATTGTGACTGTGATAAACGGAATTGCGGAGTATGTGGGATTGAATGTTATTTACTCCACCGATGTGAAGGGTAAGGTTACGGTGATAGTAAAGGATGTACCTTGGAAAACTGCACTGGATCTTGTATTAAGAACGGTCGGACTCTCATATGTTGAGGAAAACGGTGTTTTAAGAATTGCACCTCCTGAAAAATTGAAAAAAGAAGAAATTGAAAGAAGAAAAGCTGAACAAGAGGCAAGGTCATTAAAACCTCTTGTTACCAGGATATACAAACTTGAATTTACAACCCCTGCTGAAATTTCCACTCCTCTTCAGAAGCTACTCACGGAAAGGGGAAGAATAGAAAAGGATGACCATACAAATTCCATAATAGTGACCGATATTGAAGAAGTCCAAAAGAAAATAGAGAAAATTATAAAAACTCTTGATGTGAGAACACCGCAAGTTGCAATTGAGGCAAAGATTGTTGAAATAAATACAAGGGCACTTCAGGAAATAGGAATTCAATGGGGAGCAAGATATGCAGGAATCATGGGAGGGAATCCGTCCAGACAGGTATATGTAAGTGATAACCCGACAGAAAGTCCGAGTAATCCCTCTCAAACAGGTTATGCGGGTGCCGGTTCCCCGACCTTGCCAGGGGCTCCGGGACTTAATTTCACCCTGGGATACTTAAGTCCCCAAGTTGACCTCTATTCAATACTTGCAACACTCGAGTCTCAAGAACTTGTAAGAATTGTATCTTCTCCAAAAATAACGGTTACAGACAATAAAAAAGCAAAAATACTCGGTGGAGTGAAAATACCTTATATTACACGAGATGTAGGAGGTAATCCTGTAACAAAGCTTGTGGATGTAGGAATAAAACTGGAAGTAACCCCCCATGTTAATTCCCAAAATCAGGTTACATTAGATATAAAAACAGAAGTTTCGGAAGCAGGAGAGCCCACCCCCGGCGGACTTACAATTTTAACGAATCAGGCAGAAACACGGGTATTGCTTGCAAACGGAGAAACTGCGGTTATCGGAGGAATCGTAAAGGCAAAAAGAGGGAAATCGGGAGCAGGAATTCCTTTCTTAAGAAGGATTCCGATTATAGGAGCTCTGTTCGGCGGGAAAAGCATGAGTGAAGAAGAAAGAGAAATTGTTATATTTATAACCCCACATATAATCACTGAGTAAGAATTAGCACTTAAACCAAAAAATTTTAAGAAATAAATAATAAAAATTTTAATGAAAAGAATTAATTTTAAAATATATGAAGAAGAGCTTAATAACGGGTTTAAAATTATTTTTATACCGATGGACAGAAAGGTGGTTACGGTTCACATTCTGTATAAAGTCGGGTCAAGAAATGAAATAGAAGGAAAAAGGGGAATTTCTCATCTACTGGAACATATGATGTTTAAAGGAACAAAAAAATTAAAACCTGAAGAATATTCCGGAATAGTCCAAAAGATGGGAGGGGTGGATAACGCTTTTACAACCGAAGATTTTACACTCTATTATTCCACGATTCCCAGCGAAAACCTCTTTAAAATTCTTGAAATGGAGGCAGATAGAATGGTTAATTGTGTTTTTAATGAGTTTGAATCAGAAAAGAAAGTAATAATTGAGGAAAGAAAGGAAAGAACAGAAAATTCTCCTTTCGGAAGATTTTGGGAAAACCTTTCACTCCTTTCATATACCCTTCACCCTTACAGATATCCTGTTATCGGCTTTGAAAAAGACCTTTTGAACATAAAGAAAAAAGATATAAAAGATTGGTACAAAAAATATTACACTCCTTCCAATTCTTTTATGGTGATAAGCGGAGGTTTCGATAGGGACAAGACCTTTGAAAAAATAAAGGAAGTCTTCGGAAAAATAAATAAAAAAGGGGAGAAAATTAATGAGCATTTCTATGAACCCGAACAGGAAGGAGAAAGAAGGATGATTATAAAAGAAAACGGATTTTTAAAAATTCTCGGTATCACCTTCCAGATACCTTCCTTTTCGGATAAGGAATTTTTACCTTTAAGTATGATTTCAAACATCTTAGGAGGTTCGGAGAGTTCACGTCTTAACAAAAGACTTGTCCTGGAAATGAATCTGTGCAATCAGGTAGGCATTTATTGTGAAGAAAAAATGGACAAGGGGCTTTTCATATTTTATGCACTTTTAAACAAAGATGCAGAATTTGAAAAGGTTATAGAAATTTTCTGGAACGAAATGCAAAGTATTAAAAAGGGAGAAATAAAAAAGGACGAAATGGAAAGAGTAAAAAATATGCTTTATTCTTCTTTTCTTTACCGTATGCAAAGCACTCAGGGAAGAGCTTTTTTAATTTCCCATTTTGAATTGCACGGTGATTGTAAAAGGGTCTTTAAATATCTTGAAGAAATTGATAGAATAAAACCGGATGATTTGGTTGAAGCAACCGAAAAATATTTGAAAAAAGAAAGGTCAAATACCCTGATATTATGCTGAAAAAAAATTTGAAAGAATTTGAACTTGAGAACGGAATTAAAGTTATTTATTATCAAAGAAAGGAATTACCGCTTTTTTCTTTTGCAATCGGATTTGATACCGGACAATATGAAGACCCTGAGGGAAAAGAGGGACTTTTTAATTTAACAATCAGTTTAATTGATAAAGGAACCAAAAAATTTGACGTTTTCAAAATAAGTGAATTCTTTGATTCATACGGTGCAAGATTTGATATTACTCCCTCAAAAAATTTCTTAACCGTAAGTGTATTATGCAGAGAGGATTTTTCTGAAAAAATTGTTAATTTTTTATTTCATATTCTCACAGAGCCTGCATTTAAAGAAGAAGAAATTTTAAAAGAAAAGATGCGCATAATAACTGAAATTTTGCAAGAAAGGGAAGAACCCGAAATTCTTGTTTCAAAAAAATTTTATGAGGTGCTTTATGAAAATACCCCTCTTTCTCATCCAATAGAAGGTTATGAAGAAACAATAAGAAAAATTGAAAAAAAAGATATTGAGAATTTTTATTTCGAAAAAATATTAAAAAAGAACATATATATTTCGGCGACTACTTCCTTAGACTTTGATAAGTTCAAAAGAATTCTAAAAAACACATTCGCAAGACTTGATAAGAGAAGAAAGGATAAGAGAAATTTCAGTTACCCCTTAAAAATATCAAAGAAAATTCTTATACTCAGAGATAAGGTAAATCAGGTATTTGTGAGATTGGGACATTTCTCACTTTTGAGAAGAGATAAGAATTACAGTAAACTCCTGCTTTTAAACTATATACTCGGCGGAGGGGCATTTGCTTCGAGGCTTTACAAAAAGATAAGAAATGAAAAAGGGCTTGTTTATTCCGTTTATTCAAAGTTTTATCCTCTTGACCCTTTCAAAGGACCCTTTATATATGCTTTTCAAACAGGCAGTAACAATTTCCCTCTTGCATTAAAGATTCTTCTTGAGGAAATAAAAAAGTTTAAAGAAAAGGGCCCTTTAAAAGCCGAAATTGAAGACGCAAAGGGATTTTTCAAAGGCTCAATACCCAGGGATACAGAGACATATAATCAGTTAACAGGTATGTTTCTTTCAAGTTTAAAATATGGTATTTCTCCTTTTTTCATGTATGATACATTGAATGAAATGATGAAAATTGATTTAAAAAGTGCAAGAGAGTTTTCGAACAGTTTCTTTGACCATAAAAATATCTGCGGAACAATACTTCTTCCTGAAAAATACAATATCGGATTTTTAAAAGAAATATTTCCGAATCATATCATTTGTAACGAATAATAAAAAAATTTCGTTTTAATGATATGGAATGTGAAAAAATTAAAGACCTGATGATTAAAAAAATGGAAGAAGTAAAGAAAAATAAAGAAATTGTGCTTCATTTAAAAGAATGTAAGGGGTGTTCGGATTTTTTTAATTATCTTTTGTATTTAAATCGTCTGATGAGTGAAATTCCTGTTTTTGAGCCGAATGAACATGTGTTTAAGAGAATTAAGAATAAAATTGTTTGGAATAAGATATTAAGCATTTTCACCGTGCTTTATTTTTTATCCGTTGTCCCGGTTTTGTATTTAATAATTATATTTATTTCAAGATTCGGTATTTTTTACAAAATATCCGAATTGTTTGTTTTTATTTTTAAATTTAAATTAATTTTTCCTTTGATTATAAAATTCGGGATTGCTATATTGATTCCCCTTTTGTTAAATATTTTCACTACAGCAATTTTGATTTTTGTTATTAAAAAGTTTATTTTTAAAAAAGGTTCAATTCCTTTATTAAAAGCAAACGGTGTCTGATATGAATATTTTAATTTTTTTGATTTTTACCTTAAGTTCGAATAATCCTGTGGTTAAAGAAAATAACACTGTCATAATTGAAAAAAGTGACACTTTAAAAGGAGACCTTGCAGTTGTGGGTAAGGATTTAAAAATTTACGGTGGTGTAAGGGGAGATGTGGCTGTTGTTGCAGGAAATGTGGAAATTTCGGGGTTTGTCAGTGGAGACCTGGCTGTTGTAGGAGGAAATCTCTTTTTATTAAAAGGAAGTCTGATAAAAGGAGATGTTGCTGTCGTTGCAGGAAAGATTAAGAAGTCAGAAGGAAGCAAAGTAAAAGGTGAATTAACAGAGGTAAGGCTCGGTCCCTTTGATCCTGTTTTCAGACTTTTAAAATTTTTGGGTCCATCGGTTAAATGGAGTTCTCCATCAGAAGAAAAAGAAGAAAGTGTAAAAATAGATACTCTTAAGAAAGAAGAAAAAAAAGAGGAAATAGAAAAAGAGGAAGAGGAAACTGAGGAAGAAAGTATTTCAGCGGTTTCAAGATTTTTTCAATCATTTATAAATTCCTTTATTCCATTTATTTTGATTTTCATTTTTATATTAATTGTAAATATTGCCTTTCCCGGAACAAGTGAAAATATGAAAAAGGAATTAAAGGAAAATGTTTGGCAAACACTGGGTATAGGCATTCTTATTCAGATTTTATATTTACCGGTGATTTTTGTTTTGGTGGTTTCGATTCTCGGAATTCCTCTTGCAATTTTTATCATTCTTTCAACCCCATTGCTTCTTATTTACGGCTCTGCACCTGTGTTTAATATCATAGGGGAATTTATTTCAGAAAAATTAAAAATTAAGGCAAAAAATAAAATTCTCTACCCCTTCATAAGTTCCCTTTTACTTTTTGTTTTGCTTTTTATTTTTAATCTGCTCACTGAATTTGAATTTTATGCAAGTTTTTATTTCAAACCCCTTTTTATGTGTTTCACTTTTATGTATGTTTATCTTATATTTACCTTTGCTCTCGGGGTTTTATTTACTTCAAGACTCGGGATTAAGACTTCCTGAAATTATCATTGGAAATGAAAATACATGCAGGGTTAAGTTAAAAAGAATAATATAAAAATTGAGGAAGATTTATTCCGAGGATTTTATTTGATTTAACTTATTTTGGGTTCTTATCATTAATTTTTTAAAAAGGTTCAACTCCTTAAACATTTAAAAATTTAAAAAATGCAGGAGATAATAAAAGAAATTGATGATAGAAAAATTGAAGTCGTGAGGTTATGGTTTACGGATATATTGGGAAGGATAAAGGGATTCAACATATCCCGTGAAGAACTTCAGAGGGCTCTTGAAGAGGGAATAGGGTTTGACGGGTCTTCAATAGAGGGATTTGTCAGGATCGAAGAGTCCGATTTAATTGCGAAGCCTGACATGAACTCCTATTTCTTTTTGCCCGAGGATTTCGGTGGTGCACCCTCCGTTGTTTTCATATGTGATGTAGCGTATCCGGATGGAACCCCTTATGAATCATGTCCGAGGCAGGTTTTAAGAAGGAATCTTGAGTATGCGAAAAAGCAAGGTTTTGATTTTTATGTCGGGCCCGAGCTTGAGTATTTTTATTTTAAATCGGATGAAGGGACGGAGATACTTGATAAAGGTGGATATTTTGATATAATTCCGATTGAAGAAGGAGTAAAAGCAAGGAAAGAGACAATGTTAACATTTAAAAAGATGGGAATTGAAATCGAGGCAACCCATCATGAGGTTGCATACTCTCAGCATGAGATAGACTTCAGGTATCAGAATGCTTTAAGAATGGCAGATATTCTCCAAATTGCGAAGGTTTTGATAAAGCATATTGCAAGAAAGCATGGAATTTATGCAACATTTATGCCCAAGCCTGTATTCGGAATAAACGGAAGCGGTCTTCATTGTCATGTATCTCTTTTCAGGGGTGAAGAGAATGCATTTTATTCAAAAGACGATGAGTTTAATCTTTCCGATATTGCAAAAGGGTTTATAGCAGGTCTATTAAAGCATGCAAGGGAAATAACAGCAGTTACAAATCAATGGGTAAATTCATATAAAAGACTTGTTGTGGGGTATGAGGCACCGGTTTATCTCTCTTGGGGCAGGAGAAACAGGTCAGCACTTGTCAGGGTTCCTGCTTTTAAGCCTTATAAGCCGAAATCTTGCAGAATTGAATACAGGGCACCCGACCCTGCGTGTAATCCTTACCTTGCTTTCAGTTGTATTTTAAGAGCAGGATTAAAAGGAGTTGAGGGAAAGTATCCTTTAAGAGAGCCGATAGAAGAAGACATATATGCGATGCCTGAAGAGGTAAAGGAAAAATACGGAATAGATGCCCTGCCCGATTCCCTTTATTCTGCAATCCTTTTAATGGAAAAAAGTGAAGTTGTAAAGGAAGCTCTGGGAGAAGAAGTATTTCAAAAGTTCATAAGAAATAAGAAAAAAGAATGGGAGGAATACAGAATAAGAGTAACCGATTATGAATTAAAAAATTATTTACCCGTTTTATAAAAAAAGAAGGGCATTCAAATCAGAATTGTGCAGTTTTGAAACCAGTTTTAATTAACATAGTACATTTTGCAGTTATAAAAGCTTTACAACTTACTTTAGGTCGGTTCATGTTCTTACGATGAATGAGCTGCTTTTCTTTCAAATTTGCCCAAGGTTAATACAAAAAAAATTAAGAAAAAAGAAGGCAATAAAATCCATAAGGATCTCTCATACCACCATTTCACAGTAAAGTTCTCTTTACCGAAGCCGAAAGGATAAAGAATGGAAAAGGTTATAAAAAAACTGACCTGAGACCATAAATAAATTGACATGATTCTGAAATTGAAAAGAATCGTTAACATCCAAGGAATTTCTTTTTTTAACCATTTTGTTAAGGCGTTTCTTAATAACATAATCAAACCTACCTGCCATAAGGTTAAAAAAACAATGCATACCGTTGGAGGACTCATGTTGGAAATTTCATCAAAACCCGTTCCAACCATACTCTTAGGATAAATTCCGATATTTGTCAAGATAAGAAGACCTCCCAAGCCTGCAAATGTTAGAAAAAAATGAACTCTTTTAGGAGCATTTACAAGTGAACCATCTTTATAAAAAAAACCCAGCTGATGCGCAAAAATCCAGATTAAGAAAAAATTTGCCCATCCGATTCCGGGAATTTTTACTCCGAATCTCAATAAATCGGTAAAGGCAATAAGGGTTATAAGAAATATTATAAATTCAAATCTGTATTTTTTGTGAATTTTGATAAAAAAAGGAGACATTAAGACAATTAAAATGTATATCCCTAAGAACCATAAAGGTTGTAAAGTATAAATCCACAATTTTTTTAAAATCAAAATATTTTTTGAAAGGGGAATATGTGTCCAGATTCCGATTTTAAAAATAAGATAACCGCAAAACCATATTATTAAGAATAAAAAAGTAGGTCTGAAAAGTCTGATAAATCTCTTATGAAGGAATTCCGAAACGGATTTGCCCTTTTTAATATGAGATTCAAAAGCAGCCATATTTGAGAACCCGCCCACAAAGAAGAAAACGGGCATAACTTGAAAAATCCAGGTAAAAGCCCAGCCGAAAGGAGTAACTCCTACAGCATTGAATAGTCTGAATATGTCTTTTTCTGGGTCATATTCTACAATTGCACTTAACCAGTGTCCGATCACAACCGTAAAAATACTGAAGGCTCTCAAAAAATCAACATATCTATCTCTTGTAGGAGGAGTTTTTTCTATTAATTTTTTTATATCTTTAAGCAAGAGTCAATAACCGCGCTTTACTCAAATCCTGTTCCTTTCTCAAGGACTTTTTTCATGCAAAATATAACAAGCCATATTACCGTGCCCCAACCGATAAGCAAAAATATCCATCCTCCGGGATTCATGTTTTTTTCTCCTTTTTAAAGGCAAAATATACAAGGATACCTGTAAATACAAAAAATGAAATTAAAAATATTCTTGCAATCCATTTACCGGGTGATGCTTCTTTTAAAACAGATCCGAAATTCTGAAAAATCCAAGCAGTAAATATTACAATCAAAATTACGGGAGTTACATATTTCAAAATAAAATAAAATATTTTCGGAATTTTTATATCGGCTCCTTTATTTATCTCTTCCCATGCATTGTCAGGTCCGAAAATCCATATAAAAATTATTGTCTCCATAAGGGCAAATAATGTGATAAAAAATGTTCCTACCCAGAAATCAAGTTCATCAAGTGCTCCTTTTATGAAAATTGAGATATGGGCAAATATGAATATAAATATTCCGATCCCTATTGCGGCATGTTTTCTTTTTATTTTAAATTCATCTTCAAGAAAGGCAATCGCGGGTTGAGTAAGTGCAAGTGAAGAAGTTATACCTGCGAAGAATAAAAGGGCAAACCATAAAAATCCGAAAAGAAAACCGAGGGGTAAGAAGGAGAAAATTGCGGGAACAGAAACAAAGGCAAGACTGAAGGCACCCGAGGCTGCAATATTTTTAGCATTTGCAAGACCGAAAAAGGCAACCGCAGCAGGTATAGCAATGGAACCACCCAGTACAACTTCTGCAAATTCGTTCAAAGAAGCAGTTGAAAGACCCGAAAGAGCAATATCATCTTTTTCTCTCAAATAACTTGCATATGTCAAAATTGCTCCCATTCCCACACTGAGGGTAAAAAACATCTGTCCTGCAGCAGCAAGCCAGACATTTGGATTTAAAAGAGAGGAAAAATCCGGATTCCATAAAAACCCGAGCCCATCAAGAACCGAAACATTCGGGTCAACGGGTGAACCGAGTGTTAAAACTCTTATAACAAGAATTATAGCAAATAAAAACAGGGTGGGCATTGCAAATTTAGCAAATGCTTCTATTCCTCCTGATATTCCCCTTGCAAGAATAAAAACATTTAATCCTAATGTAATAAGGAAAATCAGATAAGCAAATACTGACGGTTTGAGAAAAATATTAGAGCCTGAGTTAAAACCAGCGTAATTGTTTAAAAAGGAGCCGAATGTATTATTTATTTCCTGAAGTGAAGCCCCTTTGGCAACGGTAGGTAATTTTCCGAATAAGGCATAAAGGGCATATCCAAGTGTCCAGGATTCAATATAAGTGTAATAAAGGACAATTGCAATAGGACCAGCAAGTCCTATAACTCCGAGGTACTTTGCTAAGGGATTCCTCCAAAGTTTATCAAACATTCCGGGTGATGTTCCGTGTCCGAATTTTCCTCCGTATCTTCCTATTGCCCATTCGACCCACATTAGAGGTATTCCGAGAAGGAATAGAGAGATAAAGTAAGGTATCATGAAAGCACCGCCTCCGTTCTTTGCTGCTTGAACAGGAAATCTCAGGAAATTTCCAAGCCCTACTGCATTACCTGCCATTGCCAAAATTAATCCTATCCGTGTTGCCCAGCGTTGCCTTTTATTCATAGGAATAATAATAAGAAAAATTTCAATTTTTTTTCAAAAATTTATTTAATTCTCTTAAAATTTTAACTTTATGTCAGAAAATTCCACCCCCCAACCCCTGTTTCCAGGAGTTTGAGGGGTGGATTCCTTTATTTCCGGGGTTTCCTGTTCGGCTTACTTAATCACCAAGACCTTAGATTTTAATCGCATTTTTCCGCCTTCCGATACCTTTAAGAAATACACTCCCCTGAGAAGCTCAGGAGAAGTAAATGTATGCAATGTCCCAGGAACAAGCATATCCGAAACACTCCATCTCTTTCTTCCAACAGGGTCAAAAAGTTCTATTTTTATTCTTCTACTATCAGAGGACAGCACGAGAAGGCTTATCCTCCTGTCCCTTAATTCCATTTGAATTCCCTTCTTATCCGAAAATGAAAATCCCTCCTTTATTTCTGTTAAAGAAAGAATTAAGGTATCATTTACAGGCTCTGTGTCAAAAGGCAACTTATGCCAAACTTTCACAATGTATTCTCCGCTCTGAGAAGGAATAAGTGCCTTTATATTAACAACAAAATTATCTCCCGGAATAACCCTTTCTCCTTCTTTTTCGGTTGTGAATAATATGTTGTTTGTGAAAGTATCAACGATTTCAAAGTGTAAGGGGGTGGGAGAAGTAATATTTCCGAGATTTGCTCCTGAAATTTGAAATACTTGAGAATCACCTGGAGTAGGCTGTCCCTGCATAAAGATCTCAGTCAATGCAAGATTGACAGTCGGAATCTCAATAAATTTCCCGAATACCCTCCAAAAGCTTCTTATATAACCTGGGGAGGGAGGAACAAGGAAACCTTTTTGACTTATATAAGCCATGAACCCCTTATTTCCTCCGCAAAGCACCGGTCTGTCAACCCACTCATCCGAACGGGGATAAACTGCAACAGGATAAGGTCCTAAGATTGTCCTTGTAGGATAATGAATAAAATAACCTTCTAAATCATGCCAATCAAGAGTATAAAGTATAAAATGATACTGAGATATTCTGGCTCCGGTAGGACCCATCTCGCTTATTTCATAACTCCTCGTTATGTTTATTACTGTATCAACAGGAGTAAGATTAAGAGAAAGGGGTAAAAGCTTTAATTCAATATTTGCAAATGAAGAGGCATCTTCATAGACAAGCAAAATTGTTGTATCTTCAAATGTAACGGACCATGCTCCGCCTTCCCATGAGAGTGAATCTCCTGTTAACCTTTTTCCTCCGGGGTCAAGAACAATTCCCTGTGGATTGACCCTTGCTCCGTAAAGATGAGCGAATGCTCCGTAGTTCGGGTTTGATGAATCACCTTTCCACCATATACTCAGATAATTTCCATCCGGTGTATAATGAAGTGTAAGTTTATTAGGTGTTGCGTCATAGAGGGTATGTAAATCAGATATCGGAATTCCGTTCGGGTCAAGAACAACACCGGTTCCCGCAACCCTTGCTCCGTAAATTTGAGTTTTTTGAAGCTCACCCGCTCTGAAATCCTCCCATGCAACAAAATAGTAATTAAAAACAGGGTCAAAGATTACATCAGGAAATCTCTGGTCATAAGAAGCAGAAGATATCAGAATCGGTGCGGTATCTTTTACAATTCCGTTTGTATCAATTCTTACTCCGTAAATATCAAAATCCACTCCGTTTCTCCTATCCATCCATGTAACAAAATATTCACCGCTTACATCATTATAAGTTACAGAAGGAGAAAATTGAGGACCATCCGCAACTGCTATTTCAATAGGTTTTGCATCAATCGGGTTTCCGAGTGTATCAACTCTTATTCCGTAAATATCCCAATCGCTCCATAAAAGTGAAGTATAACTGAAATTAAGGTCTCCTGAATTTCTATTATCACACCATACAACAAAATATCTCTTTCCGTCAAAAACAGCAGAAGGTGTTCTCTGTGTCTGATAATCATGGGTTATGCGAAAACCGGAGGTATCAAGAAGAATCCCGTTTTTGAGTCTTGCTCCGTATATGTCATACATTGAGTTAACCCTGTAATCACGCCAGCAAAAGAGAACATGCCCTTTTGCACCGCTTATGGCATAAATCTCTTCACCCTGAGAAGGTAAAGATATTAAGCCAGAGCTTACAACAGAAGGCAAACTTAAATCCGATGCAGATACAACCAAATATCCTATGTTCCATTTTCCGTTTATCTTTAAATAGGCAATAATTATAAAATATGTTCCGTCAAAAGCAATATTTACATAATCTACTTCATTCCATCCGGAAGGAGAAATTAATATACCGTTTGTATCTAAGAGGGCATTATCTGATGCCCTTATTCTTTGCACGAATATTTCACCTCCGGTTCCACTGGTATTTCTTGTGTCACTCCATGCGGTCAATATGATGTTATTCCCGTATGCTACAACAGGAGCTTTTTGATATCCCGCATAATTCCAATTCTGCGTATCACTCGGCACGGTTGAAAGAGGAGAAATAAATGAATATCCTATTCCGTCCCACCACCCCCAATATTGATAACTTATGACGAATTCAGAACCGTCATAAGTAACACAGTGTGTAAAATAGGGGAATCTCTCCCTCCAATCATCGCGGTTCATAATCGGAAACGGCGCAGAAACCGTTGTTCCTTGAACCCATACTCCGTAAAGGTCCCAGTCATTCCAGTTAGAAGATTGAAAAACTAAAAGAATGTTTCCGTTAGGGTCAGCAGATAAAGAGTAATATGAGGGTTTATATCCTTCCGGGACAATATCAAAATAAGGAGAAATAATCTCTCCCTGAGGGGAAATCCAGACACCTTCAATCTTTTCGGTCTGAGATTCTTGTCCGACATCCCGCCAGGTTATAAGAAAATTTCCATTTACATAAATTACCCTGGGCCAATCTTGAGTCCAGTGTTCCCTTGGACCGACCCATATTCCGAGTGTATCAAGTATTCTGCCTGTTGTATCAACTCTTGTTCCTACTATTTCCCATCCGTAGCCGTATCTGAGGTCTGTCCAGACAACCAACCATATTCCGTTTATTGAGTCATATGCACAGGAAGATTGGACCTGTCTCTCCCAGGCAGGGACAGGCACATTTGAGGGGTCAATTAAAAACGGTAGGGAGGAGATTAATAAAGCCCACATTTTAGATATAAAGGGTTTTGAAAGGATTTGAACCCTGATTTTTGAAGTATTTTTTTAAAAATACTACGAGAGAGAGAGAGAGAGAGAGAGAGAGAGAGAGAGAGAGAATAAACCGAAAGTTTTCATATTTTTATTATAAAAAATTTTTGTCCTTAATTTCAAAAAATGTCGCTTTCATGTGTCCCTATTTCGGGTTTGCCCGTTATCCCCTCCTACAAACTCAGGGGGTAATTCATCTCTACCTTCTGGTATTTCTCCGAAAATTTTGTAATAATTGGGTGATGCAAGTATAAGAGGAATATCAAAACCGAGCCCTTCCCTCTCAAAAATTTCCTTTAAATCCTTTTCAATAAAATCTTTTATTCTTTCCCTGTTCGTTTCCTTTGTATAATAAAAAACAAGAACGGGGAAATCCCTGTGTTTTAATTCAAATACAGCGTTCGGAACGGGTGCAATATCTTTTCTTTTAAAATAATTCATCAAGTCAAAAATACTAAGTTCATTAATTTCAAATTTTTTCTTCCTCCAGCCTGTTTTAAAATAAAGAAGCACATGTTTTTTGCCCGGTGCTTCTGAAACAACATTTTTAAGTTCAGGAGCTATCATATTTTTATTATAAACCATCTTAATATAAAAAAACAAGATGCGTATTACTTTTGCTGTGTCATCGCATTCAAAAATTCCTCATTAGTCCTGTATAACCTCATTTTTTGAATTAAAAACTCCATTGCCTCAATGTTACCCATCTCTGCTATCAATTTTCTTAAAATCCATACTCTATTTAATACACTGCTCGAGAGTAAAAGTTCCTCTCTTCTTGTTCCCGATTTTTTAAGGTCAATTGCCGGAAATATTCTTCTCTCAGCGAGTTTTCTGTCCAGGATTATCTCCATATTTCCGGTTCCCTTGAATTCTTCATATATTACATCATCCATTCTTGACCCCGTTTCAATTAAACAAGAAGCGAGTATTGTTAATGAACCACCCCCTTCAATATTTCTTGCAGCACCGAAAAATTTTCTTGGTTCAATAAGGGCGGTTGCATCCAGTCCACCCGAGAGTGTCCTTCCCGTATGAGAAGCAAGCACATTATGAGCCCTTGTGAGTCTTGTCAATGAATCCAAAAGTATTACCACATCTTTACCCATCTCAACCATTCTTTTTGCCCTTTCAAGCACAATCTTTGATACCTGTGAATGTCTTTCAGCAGGTTCATCAAATGTTGAAGACACAACCTCTGCATCCACTTTCCTTTTCCAGTCCGTAACTTCTTCCGGTCTTTCATCTATTAATAACACTATTACATGAGTCTCGGGATGGTTTCTTCTTATACTCTGTGCAATCCTTTGAAGCATAATTGTTTTACCTGCTCTGGGAGGAGAAACTATGAGCCCCCTCTGCCCGTGCCCTATGGGACAGAATAAATCTATTATTCTTCTTGTTAAATCATCGTCTCCCTCTATTTCGAGCTTTATTTTCCTTGTAGGGAAAAAGGGGACCAGGTCGTCAAAATTCGGTCTTTTTTTAACCTCGGAAGGCGGAACTCCGTTTACAAGTTCAATCTTGACCATCGCCGGAAATTTTACACTTCCATCTATCGGAACTTTAATATATCCGGAAACCAGGTCTCCTGTTTTTAATCCGAATCTTTTGATCTGAGATTGGGAAATATAAACATCCTCCGAACCCTGAAGATAACTGTTTTGAGGAGATCTCAAAAATCCGTATCCATCAGGATGTATTTCAAGCACACCTTCCCTGAATTCTGCACCTTCCCTTTTTGCAAACTCCCGGATAATCATAAGAACAAGGTCATCTTTTTTCACCGCTTGGGGTATTTTAATACCCATTTCTTTTGCAAAGGATATAAGTTCGTTTGTCTTTTTTTGCTTTAACTCAAGTATATCTATCATAGCATTTTATTAAAATTCTAAGGGATTGAACCTTTAAAGCATTCTTGTTCCGTTTATAAATAATTCAAATTTTTGCCCCAAACTTTTTGCGGCTCTTGATGCAATTATCATTCTTTGTAAAAAAATTTCAAAATATTCCATAACAGGTGAAATTTTCGTGTTTATTTCAATATCAAATTTTATTATTTTTTTATCAGGAAAAATAATAACACGTGATTTTCTTGCAGAATAGTTAACCCTGTCATGAATATCCCTTTTTATGTCCGCGTGCCTTGCTCTTACCCTTGACCTGTGAACATCCGATTTATCAGCAATTATAAGTGCAGCAGTTATATCCTTTACAGGAACCCCGTCTTCTTCATGATGATTACCTATTGCCTGTGTGATTTCAATAACTTCATCAAGATTCATACCTGCTTCAAGTAATAACTCATGGGCAATAAGGGCTCCGAATTGGGCATGATGATCCCTGTGTATCACATTTCCGATATCATGCAAAAAGCCAGCAATTTCGGCAAGTTCAACCCTTCTTAAAGGATGTCCGAGTTCCTTTAAAATCCTTCCCGCAGTCTTACCCACATATTTTGCATGCCTTAATCCGTGTTCTGTATAGCCTATCTTCTCAAGATACCTATCCGCTTCCTTTATATATTTTATCACCTTTTCATTTTTCATTAAATCTCTTAATGTAATTTTTTTGTCTTTCATATCATTTCCTCAATTTTTAAAAGCCCTTCTTTTATTTTAGTTTTATCCTTCCCTCCTCCTTCTGCTTTTTCCTTTGTTCCTCCGCCTCCTCCCTTTACAAACTTTCCGAAATTTCTCACAATTTCTCTTGCATCAAGACCCGAGTCCTTATTTACCCTGCAAAAAAAGAAAACCTTTTCTTTTGAACAAACAAGAAATGTAAGGGAAAGCTCTTTTTCCCTTTGCCATATTATATCCGATAATTTCCTTATTGTTTCCGCATCCGCATCCTCAATATGCAAAATTACATATTTTTTACCCTCTTTTTCTTTAATTTCCACTTTTTCAAATAAGAAATTTGCTATTTTTGATTTTAATGATTCAACTTCTTTTTCCTTTTCCTTAAGTTCATCCTTTATTTTCTCCGTTTTTTTGATTAAATTCTCCGTATCAGAAGATAGAATTTCTGATAATACTTTTATTTTTTCTTCAAGATTTCTTGTAAATCCAAGTGCCTTCAAACCTGTAAATGCCTCTATTCTTCTTATTCCCGCACTTATTGCCTCTTCTTTTATTATTTTAAAAATACCTATATCCCCTGTCCTTGAACAATGTGTTCCTCCGCAGAGTTCTTTTGAATAATCCTCAATCTCAACAACTCTTACATTTTCTCCGTATTTTTCTCCGAAAAGTGCGATGGCTCCTTCTCTTATTGCTTCCTCAAATTTTTTCCATTTCCATTTTACATCCCTGTTTTCAAGAATTATTTTATTTACCTTTTCTTCTATATCTTTTAAGATCAGAGCATCAATACTTTTCGGATAAGTAAAATCAAATCTTAATCTGTCATTCTCAACAAGTGAACCTTCCTGTTTCACAAATTCGCCCAATGTATTTCTTAAAGTTGCATGTAAGATATGTGTTGCGGTATGGGCTCTTTGTATTCCTTTTCGTATGTCTCTATAAACAATTGCTCTTGCTTTACTTTTCTTGATTTCTCCCTTGATTTTTCCTATATGAACAATCTGTTCACCGAGCCATTGAGTGTCTTTAACTTCTATTTCAAAGTCTTCTCCTGTGATTTTTCCCTTATCCCCTACCTGTCCCCCTGCTTCTGCATAAAAAGGTGTTTTTGTCAATACAATATAAATATTTTCCTTTAAAAAGCCGTATTTTATTATTTCTGTATCTGTTTCGAGTTCCTCATAACCTGTAAATTCCGTTCTTTTATCGGGTAAAAATTTGATCCATTCAATTTTCAGTTCTTCAAATTTACTTTTTTCTTTTGATTTTTCTTTTACTTTTTCAAGTTCTTTTTCAAAACCTTCCTTATCAACATTTAAGTTTTTTTCCCTTGCTATTTCTTCAATAAAATCAACAGGAATTCCGTATGTGTCGTAAAGTTTAAATAAAGTGGATCCGTCAATAATCTTATCCTTCTTTTTTGCATTTTCTATTGCATAATCCACATAAACCATGTTTTTAAACAATGTAGTTAAAAATCTTTCTTCCTCGGATTTTATGAGTATTCCTATTTCTTCCCTTTTTTCTTTAACTTCTTTATATCTCTGTCCGTAAACTTCTGAAAAATAAGGCACAAGTTCGTATATGAAAGGTTCTCTCTTTCCACTTTTATAAGCATATCTTAAAGCCCTTCTTAAAATTCTTCTTAAAACATAACCTCTGCCCTCATTTGAAGGATATACACCGTCTGCAATTGCGAATGTTAAAGCCCTCGCATGGTCAAGTATTATTCTGAAAAGTGCTTTTGATTCTTCATAATTTCTATTTAAAATTTTCTCAAGTTTTTTTCTTGCTTTTTCAAACAACTCGGTAGTATAGGGTGATTCTTTTTCTTCCAAGATCATCAAAACCCTTTCGAGTCCCATTCCCGTGTCAACCCCTTTATTTTTCAAAGGTCTCAGTGTCCCGTCCATCTGCATATCAAATTGAGGAAACACGAGATTCCATATTTCAAGGTATCTATCGCATTCACATCCCGGAGTGCAATTTTTTTCTTTACATCCATATTCTTCACCCAGGTCATAGTATATCTCGGTTGAAGGACCGCATGCTCCTGTTTTTCCTGCGGGTCCCCAAAAGTTCGTTTCCTTTCCGAGTTTTAAAATCTTCTCCTCTTTAATTCCCAAAGATTTCCATATATTATAACTTTCTTCATCCTCTTTATAAACACTGAAATAAAGTCTTTTTAAATCAAGATTCAGAATGTTTACCACAAATTCATAAGCCCATTCAATTGCTTCTTTTTTGAAATAGTCTCCGAAAGAGAAATTTCCGAGCATTTCAAAAAAAGTGTGATGTCTTATTGTAAATCCTACATTTTCAAGGTCGGTTGCTCTCAAGCATTTTTGGCAGGATGTTGCCCTTTTAAAAGGGAGGGGAACCGTACCCGAATAATAGGGTTTAAATTGAACCATTCCCGCGGTTGTGAACAAAAGTGTAGGGTCCTTTTCCGGAATTAAGGATGAGGAGGGAACGACTTTATGGTCACGTTCCTCAAAAAAAGAGAGATAAGTTAGTCTGAGTTTTTCGGCTGTCCACATGAGGAAAAAGGAGAAAAATTAATAAAATGGGAATAGAACCCTTTTTCTTCTCTTGGTCTTTATAGAGCGGGAGACGGGATTTGAACCCGCGACCCCTACCTTGGCAAGGTAGTGCTCTACCACTGAGCTACTCCCGCAGAATGTAAATTATAAGGTAAAAATCGGAAAATTTCAAGAGGATAAATTATGTGGAAAAATCGCCGTTTATTCGTAACAATAGTAGATGTAATAATGATTAATTGATTTTGCAGGTATGAGTTCATATAATATACTGTTTTTAATAGTAATCGTAATGATAAAAGGTTCCATCCCTTTAAAAAATATTTGAATTGATATGATTTACGAGTTTTCTGAAGAGGAACTGATGATAAAGGAAACCGCAAGAAAAATTGCAAGGGAAAAAATAGTGCCTGTGAGAAGTAAATACGATGAATCAGAAGAATTTCCTTATGAAATAGTGAAGGTGATGGCTGATACTGATTTATTCAGAATATTCATTCCGGAGGAATACGGAGGGCTCGGAATGGGTGCTTTTGCTTTATGTCTCGCGGTTGAGGAACTCTCCTGGGGCTGTGCCGGAATCTCGCTTGCACTTGCTGGAACAGCACTCGGAACTTATCCCATTTTGCTTTTCGGAAGCGAAGAAATAAAGAAAAAAGTTTTACCGAAAATTGCTGAAGGTAAACTTGCTTCTTTCTGTCTTACTGAGCCCGAAGCAGGAAGCGATGCTCTGAGCATTAAAACAACCGCTGAAAGAAAGGACAACGGATATGTATTAAACGGAACAAAACAGTTTATTACGAATGCCGGAGTAGCGGATTTTTATACCGTATTTGCCTTAACGAATCCGAAAAAAGGAGCAAGAGGAATGACCGCATTTCTTGTAGAAAAGGACACACCGGGTTTCAAATTCGGGAAAAAAGAAAATAAATTGGGAATAAGAGCATCTCCCACAAGGGAAATAATATTAGATAATGTATTTGTACCGGAAGAGAATATAATCGGAAAAGAAGGTTATGGTTTATTTGTGGTAACAAAGACTTTTTTATACACAAGACCGGGTGTGGCAGCACAAGCAGTGGGCATAGCTCAGGCGGCTCTTGATACAGCAGTTGAGTACTCTTTACAGAGAAGACAATTCGGACAACCCATTTCACAATTTCAAGCCATTCAACACATGCTCGCTGATATGGCAATGAAAGTGGAAGCAGCAAGAGCTCTTACTTATATGGTTGCAAAAGCAATTGATAGAGGAGAGAAAATTGAAAAGGAGTCTGCGATGGCTAAGTGCTTTGCCTCCGATGTTGCAATGAGTGTTACCATTGATGCGGTTCAGATCCTGGGTGGATACGGATATATAAAAGAGTACCCTGTTGAAAAAATGATGAGAGACGCCAAAATCACCCAAATTTACGAAGGAACTAACCAAATTATGAGAAACATAATTGCTTCCGAATTATTAAAAGAAGCACGCAAAAAGGTAGGAATTTAAAAAATTGTATCTTAGGACGGTTTTTTTGCTTTAAAATTTAAAATGCTTATTTTAACTCTTCTTTTCTTTATAAATAACAAAGAAATCGATCTGATAAAAAACGTGCTCTCTTATAAATATTTGAAAATAGAGGACTTATCTTTTGAAAAGGATAAAAGCATTTTTACAAATTTAAAAGATTCCCTTTCCTTAGAATTTCTGAAAAATCCGCTCGATCTTCCGGATTTTGCAAAAAAACTTTATGAAATCTCTGAAAATAACGAAAAAAAGATAATAGAAGAAATTTTTAAAATAAAAATAAAAGAAAATGATTTTTATAAAATTTTGAAAAGTTCTTTAACCGAACTTAAAAAGGCAGAACAAAAGATCAAAAATTCGGTTTCCGAAATAGAAAAAACAAAACTTGATACACTTTTATATAATCTTCCCCTTTTATTTACGGATGAAGATGACCCTGAAGATGACTCTCTATACGCAATATTTGAAAAAGAAAGAGGCAAAAGGATCAAAGGAAAAAAATGGGACGAGAAGAAATTATCAAGTTATATTCTAAAAATAAACCGAAAAGAACTTTTTGAAGGTTTGGATATTGCCTTTAAGAATTTAATTAATATAACTTTTTCACTTTTAAATGAAAAAAATTTAAAAGACACACTTTTTAAGACAGAATTCGGATATGTGGTGATAAATTTGAAAAATGAGAACAATGTTTATAAGGGAGACAGTTTTTTTATAATCTTTGATTTAAAAGGCAATGATAGATATCTTGAAAGAGTCGGGACTTCAAATTTGTTTTATTCAATTCCTTTTTCAATTGTTATTGATTGTGAAGGTAATGATTTTTATGATTCAAATAAGTTCCTTTCGGTATGTGCGAGTTTTTTCGGGGTCTCTATTTCTGTTGATTTAAAAGGTAATGACATAAGACAGGGTGAAATGCACTCTGTATCCTCTTCAATGTTCGGAATAAGTCTGTTAATTGATAAAGAAGGAGACGATATTTATGAATCCGATTTTTTCTCACAATCTGCTTCTTTCTTCGGTAGGTCTCTTTTATTTGACCTTGAGGGAAATGATCTGTATAAATTAACCGAATCGGGTCAAGCATTTTCTTCAACAAAGGGATTTTCAATTCTTTTTGATAAAAAGGGTAATGATTCGTATATTGCTTACGGAAAACATTATCATATACCTCTTTTACCCGATGAAACGAGGTCCTTTGCCCAAGGATTTTCAATCGGAATAAGACCCTATCTCGGAGGAGGTTTCTCTGCTTTGATAGATAGAGAAGGCAATGATATTTATTATTCCGAGGTTTACGGTCAAGGATGTGCTTACTGGTATTCAACAGGAATATTGATAGACGGCGAAGGAAACGACATGTATCATTTAGCAGAATACGGACAGGGAGCAGGAATTCACCTTGCAGTAGGAGGACTTTTTGATTTAAAAGGAGACGATGAATATATTTCAAGATTCGGCCCCGCACAGGGTGAAGGACATGATTATTCGGTAGGAATATTAATTGATAAAAAAGGTCATGATACCTATAAAGTCTCAGGAGGACAAGGAATAGGGCTTAATACATCTGTCGGTATTTTTATTGATTCCGAGGGTAATGATATTTATGTAACAACCGAGAAGAATTACGGTCAGGGTTCTGCAAAAATATCAAGAGGGAAAATAGGTATAGGAGTATTCATTGATATTAAAGGAAGGGACTTTTATGAAAGCGAAAGTTTATCAGAAGAACCTTTTGTATGGTCTCAAAAAGACATAGGCATCGGCTATGATGTAGATACGGTAAAGGTAACAGAACCGGAAGAAGAGGGAATTGAAATGGAAATTCCGGAAGATTTACCGATTGATTCCCTTTTCAAAATTGCCTCAAAATGGGGAGTAGGAAAATATAAGAAAATTGTTCCCAAGGCAAGGAAAATTTTAGCAAAAAGAGGAAAAGAAGCAATTGAATATATTTTTAAAAATAAAATGAATACATTGAGTCCCCTTGAATTGAGGGCAATTAAGAAGGTTATAAAAGAGAATCCTGACCTTGCTTATGAAAAACTTAAAGAAGCAATAAAGAGTAAAAATGACACGATAAAAATAAATGCAATATACCTTTCAGGAGAGGGTAAAGTAAAAAAGATTGAAGACGATTTATTTGATTTGCTTGAAATAGAAAAAAAAGATTTTATAAAAGCAAGGATAATTTATGCACTCGGTCAAATCGGAACTAAAAAGGTTGATAAATTTTATAAATATTTTAATTCCGGTTCAGAGGATATAAAAATTTCAATTATAAGGGCAGCAGGTAAGTTAAAAAACAAAGAACTCCTTATCAGAATTACCGAATTTTTAAAAGAAAAGAATCCTCTTGTAAGTTTCGGAGCAGAAAAGGTTTTAAGAGCAAATGCGGACTCGGTAAGGGATATAATTATTGAGGAAATAAAAAACGAAAGAGATGACAAAGTGATTTTTCATTATTTAAGAATATTACAAGAAATAAAAAATGCGACTCCGGAAATTAAAAGAATCTTTTTAAACTATTCAAGAAGTGAAAACCTTAAAATAAAAGCTGAGGCAATAGAAGGTTTAATGAAGTTCAGAAATGAGAAGGGCATACTTAATAAATTATATGAAATAAAATCAACCGAAGAAGATCCGTATATTTTATGGATATTTAAAAAATTCGGACTATAAAAATGAAAATCTTATTTTTCTTCCTGATTTTTTTGGATACTCTCTATTTGAAATTTCCATATCTTGAAGAGGGAGAGGCAATACTTTTAAAAACAAAGGAATATAGCATCCTGATTGATGCAGGTTCAATAATTTCGGGTAAATCACTCCTGAATTTTTTAAAAAAGGAAAGAATTGATACCCTGTCAGCACTCATAATAACCCATCCCCATCCTGACCATTATTCGGGGTTCTTTTTCATAAAGGATGAAATTTTTATAAAAAATAAATTTGACAACGGAGATTCTTTAAAGGATGATTATTTCAGATGGTTTAAAAGACACTTCAGAAACAAAAACTATAAAAGATTAAAAGCAGGAGATACCCTTAAATTCGGAAATTTAAAAATAAAGGTTATCTCACCGGAAAAATTGGGTAAAAATAAAAACAGAAATTCCCTTGTTCTTTTAATAAACTTCGGAAAAACAAATATGCTTTTCATGGGCGATGCGGATACATTGACTGAAAGAAAAATTTTAAAAAAAATAAAGAATATTAAAATAAATCTTTTAAAACTCGGGCATCACGGAGCAGATGATACGGGTTCTGAAAAATTTTTAAAATTTATAAAACCTGATTTTGTAATAATTTGTGTATCCGAAAATCATCCAAAGGGATATCCGTCAGAAAGGGTTATTAATAGACTGAAAAAATTGAAGATAAAATGTTTTCTGACTCAAAAGCACACAGAGATTATATTTTTTAATACCGGAGATAAATTGATTAAAAGATAAAAAATACTATTCCTAAGAATAAAACGGAAAAATACAGAAAAAGCGAGAAATAAAAAAGGGGCAAAATAACTTTCCTTTTCCTTTTAAAATATATATGAAGTGTTTTTAATTTTAAAATTAAATGTATTGTGAGAAGCAGAAAAGCAATATACGCAAAATATTTGTGAAATATAAATCTCTGGATTCCCAGTTTCTGTGCTATGAGACCTGTTAAAAATGTGAAGGAAAATACAAAAATCAAGATCAAATTCAGTATCATTTCGGTTTCCCGATTGTTTGAAGATAAATTACCGCCTCTTCTTTTCCGTCAACTTCTATTATCTTATTTACCATATCATCAAAAAAGGCACCTATTACACATGAAACAAGCCCGAGTGAAACAGCCTGCAAAGATACATTTTGTGCAATATGACCTATTTCTATATAAACATATCTGTACCCCCTTTCGTCATATTTATAAGTTGTTCTTTTAAAAATTGCAGTATAGACAAATATAACAGGAGCATCAAGAAACATCTCCTGAAAAAGACCCGCTTTAAAAATCTCATTTTTAAAATCCCCCTCTTTTATGAATTCAAGGGAATGTTCCCGGACATTATAATGGTATATACCTTTTTTGAGTCCATTCACATTTAAAACAATCAGATATATTTCCACAGGGTAAAGGGCACCTGCAGAAGGTGCTGCTCTTAAAGGAATTCCCGCATAATAACCTGTTATTCCCTGAGCAGAAAACAAAAGCTGGGAGATTTCTTCAAGAGTTAAAGGTGCAGAAGAATAATTCCTTACCGACCTTCTCCTTTTAATTGCTTCTTCAAGGACCATTCCCCTGTAATCTGGCAAAGGCAGTTTTATCTTTTCCGCATCAGGATAGGTCTTATAAGGTTGGGGTTTCTTACCGAGTTTTATAACCTGTTTTACAGCACTTAAAGGTGTGAGTTTTGTTTTTTCATGAAATTTTGCTCCTATCCCGGAGAATAAAAAAATAAATAAAATTTTCGTCATAAAGAAATTATTGTTTAATTCCTTAGATAAAATCAAATTTGAGAAATTGATATGATTTAAAAAGGAAATTCTTTCACATATTATTCAGCGTCAGATAAAGATTTTGGGTAAAGAGATAATGGATTATGTGAAAGAAATACCGGGTATAGAGATTGATGAAGAGGGAAGAGTGATTTCAATATCCGGCAGTTTTGAAAAAGTGGTTCGTGACATAATAAAGTTATTTTCCCGGTTTAATCCGCTGGCAAAGAATACAATCGTCACTTCCCTTATATTTGCCAAAATTCAATGTCCTGAACGAAGAAATCAACGGGATAAAACACAGGGGTCAATAAACCGCGGACCCCGAAATAGGACATTGTTTTTATTATAAAAATTTTCATATCAATTTTTTGAACTCGGGGGGTAATTCATCTTTACCTTCTGGTATTTCTCCGAAAATTTTGTAATAATTGGGTGATGCAAGTATAAGAGGAATATCAAAACCGAGCCCTTCTCTCTCAAAAATTTCCTTTAAATCCTTTTCAATAAAATCTTTTATTCTTTCCCTGTTCGTTTCCTTTGTATAATAAAAAACAAGAACGGGGAAATCCATGTACTTCAACCATTTTGCAATCTTCTCTGCATGGTTTCTATCAAACCTCCAGCTTGCCTCCTCAAAAATAAAGAGTCTTTTTCCCGTATCCCTGTGTTTTAATTCAAATACAGCGTTCGGAACGGGTGCAATATCTTTTCTTTTCAAATAATCCATCAAGTCAAAAATACTAAGTTCATTAATTTCAAATTTTTTCTTCCTCCAACCTGTTTTAAAATAAAGAAGCACATGTTCTTTGCCCGGTGCTTCTGAAACAACATTTTTAACTTCCGCAAGTTCAACCGTTCTTATACGTTCAACCTCCTTTGTGAGCCTGTTCAAAACGGTCCAAACTTCTTTGAAATTCCGCTGTGTCTCCTTTTTGAACTCTTCGGTATCCCGTCTGAATTGTTCCATGTCCCGTCTGAATTGTTCCATATCCCGTCTGAATTGTTCCATATCTTCTTGGAACTTAAGCATCCTTTCCTCGAACTTTGAAAATCTCTCGGGAAGTTCAAGCAGTTCTTTTGAAAGAAGAAGTGACCTCACTTCGTCCCTGAAATCGGGGTCTTCCCTGAGTGCTTTAAGGAATTCCTTTTTAAGTTCAGGAGCTATCATATTTTTATTATAAACCATCTTAATATAAAAAACAAGATGCGTATTACTTTTGCTGTGTCATCGTAATAGGAAAAAAGGTAATAAGGTCAGACCCCGAAATAGGGACATTTTAAGGAAAATGAAATTATAATTTAAAATATACCATGCGGGTAATTAACTCAAAGGAATTTGTTCCGGTTTATTTAAGAACTTATGAAGAAAATAAATTAAAGGAAAAAGCGGAAAAAGCCCTTGAACTCCTTGATAAACCGTGCGGGGTTTGTCCGAGAAGATGCAAGGTAAAGAGACTTAACAATCAGAAAGGGGTTTGCAGGATAGGAAGATTTGCGATAGTTTCTTCTGCCTTTGCACATCACGGAGAAGAGGATGTTCTAAGGGGATGGAGAGGTTCGGGAACAATATTTTTTTCAGGTTGCAATTTAAAATGTGTTTTCTGTCAGAACTGGGATATTTCTCATAATGTCTCCGGTTATGAAATAGAACCCAAAGACCTTGCAAAACTCATGATTTACCTTCAGGAACAGGGATGTCATAATATAAATTTTGTTACTCCCGAACATGTTGTTCCTCAGATTATGGAGGCACTGCCCTATGCAATTGAGATGGGATTAAAACTGCCCATTGTTTATAACACAAGTGCCTATGATTCTGAGGAATCCCTTGGAATAATGGACGGGATAGTTGATATTTATATGCCTGATTTTAAATTCTGGGAAAAGGAAAGTGCAAGGAAATATCTGCTTGCCCCTGATTATCCGGAAGTTGCAAGAAGGTCTTTAAAGGAAATGCACAGACAGGTCGGAGATTTAGTTATTGATGAGAATGGAATTGCAAAAAGGGGGATTCTTTTAAGACATCTTGTTATGCCGAATTTTGTGGAGGAGAGTAAAAAAATTTTGAAATGGATAAAGGAAGAAATTTCTGAAAATACCTTTATAAACATAATGGCTCAATACAGACCCGAATTTAAGGCACGGAATTATCCCGAATTATCAAGAAGACCGAAATTAAGGGAATTCATGGAAGTAGTGGGATATGCAAAAGAGATAGGTTTAAAAGAACTTGATAAAAGGAGCATAGAAAGCGGAAAGTATTTTCTGGAAATATAATCTTTAAAAATATTTAAAATCCACTCACTTGAAAAAAGGAAATTTTGAGGTTATAATTATATGAGCATATGCTCATATTATGAAAAAGACACAAAAATACATAACTTTCTTTCCTGTGTTCAGTGTGTTTAAACCAGTTGGTATTCCCTTGAAGGATTTGGAAGCCGTTACTTTAACTCTTGATGAATTTGAAGCAATAAGGCTTGCTGATTTTCTGGGGTACTATCAGGAAAAAGCAGCCGAGATGATGGGAGTTTCACGGCAGACATTTGGTAGAATTTTAGACTCTGCTCATAAAAAAATTGCAGAAGCAATAGTTTTTGGAAAATGCTTAAAAATTGAAGAAGGAGAAAATATAATGCCGACTGTACGAATATTTTTATGTGAAGATTGTAAAAAGACCCTTAATATACCTTTTGATATTCCGAAACCCATGATTTGCCCTGAGTGCGGAAGCCCTTATATTCACAGGTTTGATAGATGGAGAGGAAGAGGAAAGGGAAAATGCAGAAGAAATAGATGGGGACAAAAATGAAATATTTATTTTTTATACTTTTAAAATTCAAAGGGTTCAAATCCCTGAATTAAAAAGGAGGAAAAATTATGTGGAGATGGATAACAGGCGTTTATGGACCCTATGGAAGAGTAAGAAGGAGAGGACACGGCGGTAATCCTTTTCCTTTCTGTAAAAGGTTTCCCTGGCTTCCGAGAGGTTGGAGAAGGATATACCCATTCGGAATAACTCCTTATTCACCTGAAATGGAGCTTCAATTTCTTAAAGAAAGAGAAAAATTAATACAGGAAGAAATTGAATGGATTAAAAAAAGAATAAATGAAATTGAGGAAGGTAAGGAATGAAAATAGCCATCTCTTCGGAAGGACCCCACCTGGATTCACATTGTGACCCAAGATTCGCAAGATGTAACTTTTTCATCATTTATGACCTTGAAAATGAAAAATTTTCAATAGTTGAAAATCCTTATAAAGACCTGCATCCCGGAGCCGGATTTAAAACAGCAAAACTAATATCCGAGAGAAATGTAGATGCCGTTATTTCGGGAAAGGTTGGTCCTCATGCATTCGGCATTCTTAAATCTGCCGGAATCAAAATATATATAATTGATGGAGGCTTTGTCAGAGAAGTAATCGAACTGTTCAAAAAGGGTAAACTGAAGATCCAAACAAAACCTGCTCCGGGAAGAGGACTACATACCGAAGGGAAAGAATACGGCTGGAATAGAGAACATCATAAAAACCGGTCAATAGAATAAGGATATAATTTTATAACAAATCGCAGAAGCATCTAAGTATGTGAAAATTTCAAATAATAATTTTTAAAAAATTACTATAACAAACATTAAATAAAGAAATAAAGTATAAAATAAAATTATAATAAAAAATGATTAAAATAAATTATCATGGCCTTTGCCCTGTATGTGGAGGGATGTTATCAACAGAAGAAATAAGTGCTTTAAAGTGCTTCAAAAAAGAAATAAGCCTTAAACATTCAGATTTTGAAACACTGAAAGAATTTGAAGAGTTTTTTAAAAAATTAAGCGGTTCTCCTTTAAGAAAAATTCAGAGAATATGGGCAAAAAGAATTTTAGAAGGAAATTCCGAATCACTCCTTGCACCCACAGGAATAGGAAAAACAGTTTTCGGTACCACTATTTCAGTTTATTTTGCAATAAAAGAGAATAAAGTCTCATATCTCCTTTTTCCCACAACAACCATAATAAAAAATCTTAAAGAAAAAATTGAGGATTTCAGAAAAAAAACAGAGAAATTTCCTGAGATTATCTTTTACTACGGGGAATTAAAAAGCAAAGAGAAAAAAATAATAAAAGAAAAAATTAAAGAAGGAAGTTTTGATATTTTAATAACAACCTATGCCTTTTTAACAAAGGACTTTGAAATACTAAAAGATAAAAAATTTGATTTTATTTTTGTTGATGATGTTGATTCTCTTTTAAAAAATTCAAGAAACCTTGATAAAATTCTGAAAGTTTTTAAAGAAAAAGGAATATTACTTTTTACCTCGGCAACAGGGAAACCGGGAAGGGGAGCAAAAATTTTAAAAGAAAAAACAGGACTTGAGACGGGTGCATTGAGGGAAACTTTAAGAAAAATAGAGGATCTTTATGTTGAGAAAAAGGATTTTGGTTATCTTTTAAAGATTTTAAAGAAACTCGGAAAAGGCGGTCTTTTATTCACAAATTCGGAAAATGAGGCACAGGAAATTTATGAAAAGATAAGGGATAAGATACCTTCAAAAATCTTTATATCAGGAGAGAAAAAGGAATTTGATGATTTCATAGAGGGTAAAATCCATCTCCTTATAGGTGTTGCAAAACCCTACGGTCTTCTTGTAAGGGGAATAGATTTACCTAAAACAATAAGATATGCAATCTTCTGGGGAGCACCTTCTTTTAAATTCAACTTAAAAAAAGAAAAATTGCCAGAAGGAATGATAAATGTTCTGGCAAGAAAAATATATACATTAAAAGGAGATAAAAATTTTCTAAAACTTTTGAGGTCTAAAAAGTTTAATATTCTTGAGCAAAAAATAAAGGAATTCATTGAGAAAAGTGATGAAAAAACGCTTCTTGAAATCGGAATATCAAAGAAAGAGGAAACATTATGGATACCTGATATAAAAACCTATATTCAGGCATCGGGAAGAACATCAAGACTTTTCTCAGGAGGACTTTCTCAGGGGTTATCAATTTTATTTGAGGAAGAGAATTATCTAAATATATTCAAGGAAAAAGCAATCATATGGGATATAGAATTTAAGGAACTTGATGAAAGAGAGCTTGATAAAATTATGGAAATAATTGACAGGGACAGAAAAGAAATGGAAAAACCGAGAATAGAGTTTGACCCTGTTACACCGCTTTTATTTGTTGTTGAAAGCCCGAACAAGGCAAGACAGATTGCAAAATTCTTTGGTAAACCGATACCGAAAAGAATCGGAGAAGTAACGGGTTATGAAGTTTTCACAGGAGAACATCTCCTTTTAATTGTAGCAAGCATAGGTCATATGGTTGATTTAACTACAAAGGAGATAGGATTCCACGGAATTGAAAGAAAAAACGGAGATTTTGTTCTTCATTATGCACCCATAAAAAGATGCAGAAATTGCGGCTATCAGTTTGCAGATGTTATAAATGAATGTCCGAAATGTAAAAGCAATGATTTATATGATGCAGGTGAAAGAATAAATGCTATAAGAAAAATGGCAGAAATTATGGAAGAAGTTCTTATAGGAACAGACCCTGATACAGAGGGAGAAAAGATAGCATGGGATATTTATAATTTTTTAAAACCCTATGCAAGGGAAATAAAAAGAGCGGAATTTCATGAGGTAACAAAAAATGCAATCTTAAAGGCAATAAAGGAAAAAAGGGAATTTGACATAAATCTTGTGAATGCCCAGATAGTAAGAAGAACAGAGGATAGATTAACGGGTTTTGAGTTATCAGAAAGGGTTCAGAGGGTTTTTAAAAACAGCACGCTTTCAGCAGGAAGGGCACAATCTCCCCTTCTGGGATGGGTTGTTGAAAGGGAAAAGGAGTTAAGAAAAAAGATTCCTTTTTTTATAAATGAGGAATTAAAAATAAGATGGAAATTAAAGGTGAATTTCAGATTAAGAAGGGGTAAAAACAGATTGAAATTCATTATACAGAAAACAGGAGAGGAGGAAAGGGAAAGGGTATTACCGCCTTTCAGAACAGACACAATGTTAAAAGAAGCACAGAGAATTTTAAAGATGAATACAAATGAAATAATGAAAAGGGCACAGAAATTATTTGAACTCGGTCTTATAACATATCACAGAACAGATTCCACAAGAATATCGGATAAAGGTCTTATGATTGCAAGATACATATTAAAGGAAAATTTTAAGGGAAGAAGTTTTGAAGGAAAAGGTGCTCATGAGGGAATAAGACCCACAAAACCTTTAAAACCTGAAGAACTAAGGGAAAATTTTGAAAACATTGAACTTGCAGAGCCCCTTGATAATAAAGATATTTCCCTTTACCGATTGATTTACAACAGATTCCTTGCTTCACAGACCCTGCCCTGTAAGGAAAAGATAGTGAAGTATAAAATCAAATTTTATAATTATGAATTTGAGGAGGAAAGGTTAATAGATGCAAAGGGAATGGCGAGGGATTTTTATCCTTATGCCTTTTATGTTGTTCCGAAATTACCGGAGGGAGAGGTTTATCTTGAGGGTAAGGTATATTATTTTCCGGAAGTTTTCCCTTACACACAGGCAGACCTTGTAAGTTTAATGAAGGAAAGGGGAATAGGAAGACCCTCAACCTATGCAACATTGATTGACAGGTTATTCCAGAGAAAATATGTTGAGGAAAAAAATAACTTTGTAAGGGCAACAGAACTCGGAGAAAAAGTATTTTATTTTTTAGATAAAAATTATCATGAATTTATAAGTGAAGAAAGAACGAGATTGCTTGAAAAAAGAATGGAGGAAATTGAGGAAAATAAAATAACACCCGAGGAAGTCCTCAAAACAATATGGAAGGAGGTGGAAAGGTTGTGTAACATTAATTGTGTATGGGGATTTTATGTTAAAATTAGAAAGCCCCAACAGAGTCGGCGCAGAAAGGAGGTTACGGGATGAAACAAAAACACTCCGAACCTATAAATATTTTAGAGTTTTTAAAGCCGATTGTCAAACAGGTTTCGGAGGAAAAAGAAGCAAAAATGAAATTAAAAATACTCCTGGATAAATGAAAAAAACTATACCCTAAAACCTTTTTAACACTTGAAAAAGAATTTGAACTTTTTACAGCTTTTCAATCTCTTCTTCAATAAATACCAAAAATGAAAAATAAACTTAACTTGAATAACACCTCAATTTTAAATCCTACACAATTAAACTGCCACTATGCCCCGATTGTCTAATATGTTATGGAATTTTACATTTAATTTGAAATTTTTCAAGTATTCCGGTATAATAATAGCACTATGAAGAATAAAAAATCTTTTACCGAAAAGGAAATTGTTGAAATTATAGAAAAACATCTGCCGAAAATCATTGAGAGAAGACCCGAAATAAGGTTGAAAATAGAAGAGATACTTGAGAAAAAGGCGGCAACAAAGGATGATATAAAGGCGATATTGCTTGAACTTGCGAGACAGAGAGAGGAGTCAAACAGGCGGTTTGAAGTAATAGAAAAAGAGCTTGCAAGGCTGAGAGAGGAAACCAATAAGCGATTTGAAGTACTTGAAAGAGATATAAATAAGCGATTTGAGGAGGTGAACAAAAGGTTTGAGGAGGTGAACAGACGGTTTGAGGACATAAACAGACGATTTGAAGACGTAAACAAACGATTTGAGGATATGAATAAGCGGTTTGAATTCCTTGAAAGGCAGATGATGGAAGGATTTGAGAGAATGCATAAGACAATCTCAGCGATAGGTGCAAGATGGGGCTATGGCGCAGAGGAGGCGTTCAGGAGAGGGTTTGAAGAAGTTTTATCAGAGATAGGCTATACTGTTATCAAATGGCGGAAGATGGATGATAAAGCAGAATACTTCTTATCAAGAAGACCTGCTGAGATAGATATTGTTATAAAAAATAAGGAGAGAATAGCGATTGAGGTCAAATCAAGTTTAAGTTTCAGCGAGATAGAGGATTTTGAAAAGAGCATAAGATTTTATGAAAAGGAGGAGAAGGAAAAAATAACAAAGAAGATAATAGTAGCGATTTATCCGAGGAAAGGCAGGGAGGAATATGCAAAGAGGTTCGGGATAAGCGTGATAAGGGGTATTGAGAAAGCAGAAAGATATTTTGAGGAGCTGGCTCAATCCCTCTGAAGCAAGAGAGTTGACAAATCTTGCCTTTTTAATCTATAATTTCAGTATGATAATTTTATGTCTTTTAACGCTTTTCCATCTGGATGTCGTTGATTTAAAAGGTAAGGATATACATTTAAGGCATCTCATCTTGAGCCTTCAGGGTGTTATCAACAGGGATACCCCGAGAATCTATGTTTTATGGGAAAGCTTTACAGGGACCGCAAATCCGTCACAGGACTGGCTTGATTATTATGAATCAAAAGGCTGGATTACATATGATACAATATCAATTGATTCACTTCTTTCAAAATACAGAAACGAGATAAACGGATATATAATTTATGATACCTTACTTTTCCCTCATTCAGCAAATGTTGCAATGACCATGGCAGGGATATACAATGCTGTTGTTACATCACCTTCTTATGTTCCCAAACTTGAAAGTCTCGGAATCCCGCTTTTCAGGGACCTTCAGGGTATGTGGAGCAACAAAATAGAGGCATACACATGGCAATATGATAGCCTTTTTATCCCTTACTGCTCAAAAAATACAATAACAATGGCTTATAAATGGAGACCGATAAAAGAGTTTTCAATCATGCAGAAGTCCGCAATAATAGACCTTGTCCCTCTTCCTGATTCAGCAAACGATTACAGCCTTTTATGCATGTATTATTCACAGATGGAGCCCTTCAGTGTGGTTCTCGGCTATCCTGAAACAGGTGAGTATGAGCGTCCGTGGGTCTCGCTATCCTCAAAATACGGGCTCGTATGCCTTCTTGCATGGTGTTATGCGGTAAATTTCTCGGTTCATTCAAAAATGCCGGGGGATACTATATATTACCAGGGGAATTTTGATACCCTGACCCTTGATACTGCAAAGATATATGCGACATTCATGATGAGCGATTTCGGGCTTGATATGATGCAGACAAAATATTATGATTCATGGAACCCCTATGCGACAGGTGTCCCTGTCAACTGGTGGCTTGACCCATTATGCAGGAGATACTGTCCAGGCATACTTGAGTATTATTATGAAACAAAACCTTCAAAGGATTATTTTTACGGTGCACACGGTGCAGGAAGGATACGCCCCTCGGATTTCATCTATCTTGATGAGTTTTTGAACAGGGTAAACTACAATCTTCAGGTTTGCGACTTAAAAACACTCGGATTTTCCAACCATAATAAGATGGACGATATAATCATTGAAAAATATACAGGGACATTAAATTTATGGGGGATATACAACGGATTCGGTCCTGAGTTCGGTGAGATAAATGCAGGGAATATAAGGAGAAAGAACGGCAAGGCATGGTGCATAACGGCAGTATATGCAAAAGAGCCTGTTGATACAGCGGTTCAGAGGATAAGCAATTTCATAAATAAATTCCATGAAAGACCGTTATTTATTCCGATACTCATCATGCTGTGGGATACATTGTCTCCTGACTCCTTAAACGAGATAGCACAGAGACTTGATTTGATTTATCCCGGCGAAATAAGATGGTTAAGGGGTGACGATTTCATCACAGCGGTTAAAAAGTTTTTGAGCATGCTTGATTCATCATCCTATGTTTGCGATACAATTAACCTTATTTACGGAAATATATTGCAGGGAAGCCATCTATCACTCCATCAGGATGATGAAGATTATTTAGTCATTCAGAGTGAATGGATTCCGGGTTTAAACTCCTACGGGGTAATGGTTGATATCATTTTTAAAATAGATGAGCAAAGGGATACACTGAAGAGATTATGGGTGGTTTATAACGGACATTCATCTGATTCAATCACCCATCAAATTTATATCTGGAATTTCAATGATTCTTTATGGGAGCTCATAGGTGAAAGGGAAATAGGAACTCTTGATTACACTCAGGAGGACGGGATAATACACAATCCATGGAACTACGCAAGTGAAAACAAAGTTGTGAAGATAAGGATTGTGGAGGCAAAAAACAGCAGTTTCACCGCTTATCTTGATTATCTCTGCCTCAATACATTTTATTATGAAACCCAGGATGTGGAGGAAAAGCCGGAGGTTGAAATAACGCACAACACTTTACCGCGACAGAATATTGTTTTAAAGTTCCCCAAGGGTAAAAATCTGGAGATTTATTCGCCTCTGGGAAGGAAGCTGAAGGGTCAAATCCGTCCAGGCATCTATTTTATAAAACTCAAAGAAGGAAAATTTAAAAAATACATATTCCTGAAATGACCCGGCTTTTGAAAGGTGATAAAAGGAGCATTTTTTACCTGAGCAAGATATATTGCATCATCAATTTAGAAATATCTTAGTTTTTTCAAATAAATTCTTTCTCTTTTTATTTTCTTTTAGTTTTTTATTTTTGTAATTTATGTATTTTTTGATTGCTTTTCTTGCTTCCTCTATGCTTTTATAATTGCTTC
>JAJRUZ010000055.1 GCA_024277525.1 Caldifarciminota bacterium
ATAACAAGATAGTGTTTGCGGAGGAAAAGGAGTATTATCGTGATATACACAAGCCATTGATAGGAGTTGAGAGAAAATATTACAAAAAAGAGATATATATATGGGAGGTTGATTTGAACCAGAATTACAGGAGAATAGCGAAGGTGTATGATGGAGAATATGATAATGCGCCCTGGGTGGTGAATTTAAGTTCAGCGTTGGATTGGATAGCAATAGGTTATGATGAGGAAATCTGGTTAATAAAGAGGGATGGAACAAATTTGCATAAATTAACAAACGGAAAATATCCTGATTTTAGTCCTGATGCGAATAAAGTGGTATTTGTGAGGAGTGATGGGTTGTATGTGATAAATAGAGATGGGAGCGGATTAAGAAGAATTTTGGAAGCTCAAAATCTTAAGTATTCTGTTTGGAGTAAAGATGGCTTAAAGATTGCTTATGAGAAAGATATTTCTTGGAATGATAGAGATGTATATATTTTAGATACATTAAATTTAATTGAGAAAAAAATATTGGACACACAGTTTGAGTATTCTTTTGGTCCTTTTGCTTGGAGTCCACCTGATACGAATGCTTTAATTATTTATCATACTATTTATTATTTAGATTCTTTAAACAACATTGTTTTTACTTATACTCTGCCATCGGGTATTTACTGGGGATGGAGCCCTTCAGGGAATTTGTTTATTAAAAATCTTTCAATAATAAAACGCGATGGAAGCAAACTTTTTACAATTAAACCTTAAAAAGGAGGATTAAACATGAAAAAAGTTTTAAAAAGTTGTATAACTATGGTAATATTTTTCTCCTTTTTAAAGGGAGAACATAAACCTTATCATCCTTATCCAATTCTTTTTATTCATGGATACACTTCCAATGCTGGAACTTGGGGAGCTGATTGGGATAAGGATACGAGGACTGATTCGCTCTTAGGAGAAGGAACCAGCACATTTAAATATTTTTTGAACTTAATGCAACCTTATATTTTGGCTGATACTGCTAAATTTATACCACCTTGGGATTCAGTACGATATCCTAATCGGGATCTTTTAGAGGTAATAAATTTTGATTATGCGGTTGGTTCGGTTGATCCTGATGAGGCGGGTTTATTTGATTTGGTTGAGTTTTTATATTTATTGCCTGGTGGTTTGAGTTATGCTGTGAGGGATTTAGTTTTGAGGGAGAGGGTTACTTTTCCTTCTCCTTATCAGAGTTTGGAGGGTTGGGGTTCAGAGTTGCGGAGGAGGATAAAGGAGGTTTTGAGGGAGTATTATGGGGATGATTGGAGTAGTAATCCTGATGCGAAGGTTATATTGATAGCGCATTCTATGGGGGGTCTTTCTGTGAGGCAGGCGTTTTCAGAGGAACCTGCTTTAGCGGATCATGTTGCGTTTGTTATAACTACCGGGACGCCGCATGAGGGGACATATTTTATGGATCCTCTTATAGGTGATGCATTTGCTTTCAGTATAACTGCGTGGTTACCGTTTGAATGGTTAGGAGAAGCGGGGGAGTGGTTATGGTCTCGTGGTGGTATATGGGTATTTTTTGGTGCTTTAGTTAAAGGGTTAGGGATTGCGGTTTCTCCGGGTGTTTTGGATCTTGTATCATCTATTCATCTTTGTAAGTATACGGATGCTGGTAGAGATCTTGGGACAACTTCAAATTTTCAAGGAAGAATTAATTCATGGGAGGAAGTTGAAAAAAGTGGGGGTACTGATTGGAGGGTGATAATAAATCGGATAGGTGCGTTTCCGGGAGGGGGGTGGTCAAGAATAAACACATGGGCTGGTGTAATAACGGGGATTCAGGTGGCGGTTTATTTATCGCCTTTTGCATTCAATCCGGCAATGGCTGCTTTAAAGGCGGGCTCATATGCGATGTATCTTGAGTGGTTTAACGATTCTGACTTTGCAGTAGATGAGAGAAGTCAAGCTTTTAAATGGATGGAGCTTTTAAAGGGTGTAAGAAAAATTTTTACATGGAGAACATTTCATGGTGACGAGCCAAAGGATTATCCTTCAATCCTTAAAGCTCTTGAGAACAAGCCCCGCATAGATATGGTTTATATGAGTTTCCCTGCAAGCGGAAGAATGGATACGGTTATTTTAGGGTTAAAGGAGATTGACACCATTGTGGCAAATTTAGATTCTGTTTCAATATTTTTTAAATTGAAAGATGTATATTTTCTTGCGCAGACAAGGTTAAGTGTGAATATAAACGGGGTTACTGCCGGTAATTTGAAATATCCTGATGATAAGGGGTTTGATGGCAGGTGGTGCAGGATTCCTCCTGAAATAATAAGATATTTGGGAGCAGGTTATAATACCCTTACAATAACAGCCAGAAACACTCTCGGAGAGCAGGTTTCAAAAACTTTTAAAATCTGGCTTGTTCCTCCCGGATGGTTTGTATGGAACAGGTTTCCTTTGCACAGGGAGGTTTTTAATCCACAGGTTTTAAGCCTGAATTCCGATAGTTTTTCCCTTTATATAATAAAAGAGGGTTTATCACCCGAGCAATTAACTATTGCATGGGATTCCCTTTATATTATTCCTGCAGGTTTTTATCAGGACACATCGGGGAGGTTTCATTTTGATACAGTTGAGGAGAACATTAAAGGGACATTCTTATCAGTAGCATGATGATGGAGATTAATATTCCGAACTGTATTCCTATCATCCAGATGAAAAAGCGGTTAACTTTCTGGTCAAGGGCAAGGAATTTTTCATCAATTTTTCTGTCAAGAATGGTAAATTTTTCATCAACTTTCCGGTCAAGATTTACAATTTCATTATGCAGTTCTTCCCTGAATTTTTCAACTTTCCGGTCAAGATTCTGTATTTCATTATGCAG
>JAJRUZ010000056.1 GCA_024277525.1 Caldifarciminota bacterium
TCTCAAGTTTTTTTCTTAACATAATATATAATGATAAGATAAAAATTAAAAAATTTCAACCCCTAATAAATACCAAAAAAGGAATGGTTATTTGAAAATTGAAACTATGAATTTAATGGATGATGCACTACTCTTTTTATCCTTCCTTCGGGCTTTATGAGGACCATAAAGGTTATGGGCAAGTGCTTCCCTATTATATCATCAATTAAAACTGTTCCTATTAAAGAGTCTTCTTTATAAAATCTATAAAAAACTACTTCTTTTTTTTCAAAAGGGGATAATTTATTTTTTTCTAATATTTCCTTAAACTCCTTTGAAGAATTTGAAGAATATATTAAGGTTTCTATCTTTGTTGAGTTGGGGAAGAGGAGCCTTAACTCCCCTTCCCCGATTATATTCAATATCAAAAAGAACTTCAACATTTTAGAACACGAGTCCCATTATAGTTCTTACTTCAAATTTTTCATGCTTATCAAGAATATTTGTAATTTGAGGCAGAAAGCTGAGGGTAATCCAGTATTTTGCAGAAGAAAAATGTATATTGGGACCAATAAAAAAGGAAGTGTGTCCTGGGTTTCCTGAAGGTAAAAGAACATCATGCCATTCTGAATGGGTGAAGAGTTCAAGACCCAGTGAAAAATAGGGATTTAATTTATATGCAATTCCACCTGTTATCATTAGTATAGCTTCCTTTTCCTTATGAAGTTTGGTTTCACCTTCTTCAATTTTCCATTCATCTTCCATTTCCTGTTCAAGGACAATATTTAAAGCGGTATTTAATTTTTCTCCAAACCATTTGGAAATGATTAATTTTTCTTCAAACTCGGTTTCATGCCCACCGAAAACTGGCTCAAAATAAAGGGCAACTCCCACAGGTTTTTCGGTTGAACTCCATATTCTGTAAAGAAATTCCAAAGAAATTGTGGAAAATTTAAATTTATCAGAAATTTCTGTTTCTGTAACTTTGTATTCCCTTTTCTGGTTTATGTAAAGGGCAAAGGTGAACTTCGGAGTAAAGGCGTATTCAAATTCCCATCTGAATTCCCATTTAAAATATTTTTTGTATCCTTCTCTTCCGGATTTGAAGGTGAACCAGGGTTCAAATTCTACTAAACCTTTTGGAACAGGGTCACTATTGCACATATGTCCACATTCTTTCATGAGAAAAGAGCAACGTAAAAAATGATGTCATTATTAAAACTTTTAATACCTTCATTTTTTGTTTTAAAAATTTAAAAGGGAGTTGAACCCTTAATTGAAATTCTGTTAAAATTTAAATTGTTTTCTATTTTATAATAAAGATACTTTTTTATAAAAAACAAAGAATGTTTAATACAGGGAGTAGGGGCATCCCCTATCGGGTTCAAATCCCTTGAATTTTTTTACGAAAAAATGGAAAAACTTTGCAATAAGTGTATAACTCTTTACATTGAGCAGGATAACAAGGATTTAATTTTGAGATTAAAGAGAATAAAGGGGCAGGTTGAAGGAATAATGAAAATGATGGAGGAAGGTAGAACCTGTATTGAGGTTCTTGCTCAGTTATCTTCTTTAATTGAAGCGGCGAAAGGGATAAAAAGAGAAATCATGAGGAAATATTTAAAGGTATGTATTAAATATGCTATAGTCAAAGAAGAAGAGAATGTGTATGAAGAAATAATATCTGTTTTTAATAAATTTTTTAGATAATTTTAACTTATAATAAAGTATGAGGATTTTATTTTTCGGAAAATTGAAAGAGATAACAGGTAAAAGGGAAATTAAAACAAATAATTACAGAACTTTGAATGAACTTAAAAATTTTCTTTTTGAAAAATATCTTGATTTAAAAAAGGAAACTTTCTTTATTGCTGTAAACCAGAAGATTGTTGATAAAAATGTTAAATTAAAAGATAATGATGAGATAGCCCTTTTACCCCCGATTTCAGGCGGATGAAGTATTTGATAAATATGTTCTTTCTTTTTATAATATTGTTATGAAAACCATAAAAGTTTCAAAGGAAGAAATAAAGCTTTTTGAAATTTTAAAAAAAGAGGCAGAAATATCGGAGATAAAAGAAAAAATCTCATTTTTTGAAAGAAAATATAGATGTAACCTTAAAGAGTTTGAGAAAAGGATAAAAAGATTAAAAAAAGAGAATTTTGAGATGTGGGATGATTATATTGAATGGTCAGGATTTGTTAAATATCTTCATAAATTAGAAAAAGAATTAAAAGAAATCAGGAATGCTGAAAATATTAAAATTACTGAATGAGAAAAAGGATATAATTAAAAAATATGAAGTTCTTGAATTTAAATGGAGAAAAGATTTCTATTTTATTAAAATAAAATGCTATATAAAGGATGGAAGTATTTTATTTATAAGAGAGAGTTTAATAGGAAAAGAAAGAAAATATTCATATCACTGGCAGAATAAAAAGGGTGAATTGATTTGTAGATGGGATAATGCTCCTTATCATAAAAATATAAGCACTTTCCCGCATCATGTGCATTTTAAGGGAAAAGTGCGGAGTTCTTATAATTTTAATATTGAATCCGTTTTTAAATTTATTGAAGAATGCATTAAAGGAAAATGAAATATTTAACAGGTAAAAAAATTACAAGAAAATTTATCTATGAGATATTAAATAAAAAAGATGATAAATCAGGCTCTTTTATAATTTTCACAGGAAAGGTCAGAAAGGATGTAGTCACAACCTTCAGGTTGCGTAAAAAATATATGTAAAAGAGATTATTTACGAAGCTTATGAAAAAATGGCAGAAAAGGAAATTGATAAGATTATCAAAAAAGCAAAGAGAAAATTTAAGGTGAGAGAAATTATTGTAAAGCACAGGACAGGAAGGGTAAAACTCGGTGAGATTGCCTTTTTTGTTGCTGTTCTTTCAGCACACAGAAAAGAAGGTTTTTCTGCAATTCAATTTATAATTGATGAGATAAAGAAAAAAGTTCCTATATGGAAAAAGGAAATTTTAAGTAATGAAAAATACAGATGGAAGTAAGATTTTTTTAAATTTAAAAAATATCTTTCAGGTCAATTTCAATACCGGTTAATTTTGATTTAACCTTACCCTTTTCTGCTTTAAAATCAATAACTTTATATTTATTTTCTTCTAAATACAAAATTTCAATTGCTTTTTCTTCCGGAAAAACAATCCAGTATTCCTTTACCTTAAATTTTTCATAAATTTCCCTTTTATCTTCCAGGTCTATTTTCAGTGTTGTAGGAGAGATAATCTCAATTAAAAGGTCCGGTGAACCGAAAATACCTTTTTCTTTTATTATATTAAGATTATCATTGGATACAAACAGTATATCCGGTTGTAAAACAATATCTTCGGAAAGTATTACATCAAGAGGTGCAATAAACAATTTGCCCAATTTTTTTTCTTTTATATATTTTAATAAAATTTCAAAAATTTTGGCTAAAATTTCCTGATGTTTAACACTGGGAGAAGGAACCATTATGAGTTCTCCTTTTATTATTTCGTATCTTTTGTCATCTTCAATTTTTAAATAATCTTTATAAGTCCACCTTTTTGTTTCCGCTTTCATGATTTAAATTATAAAGTTAAATTTTATATAATTAAAAATGTTTGATATAACGGATAAAATAAAAACATTAAGAACTGCAAAGGCAAGGGCTGTTATAAAGGTATCTCCTGAAACAATTCAGAAAATTAAAAATAGGGAAATTCCGAAAGGAGATGTTTTTGAAATTTCAAAGGCGGTTTCGGCGGTTTCTGCAAAAAAGACATCAGAGATTTTACCCTTTTGCCATAACATTCCCGTTGAATGGGTTGGTTTTGAGCATAAAATAGAAAATGATAGAATAGTAATTGAGATTACTGTTAAAACGATTGCAAGAACCGGTTGTGAGATGGAAACATTATTTGCTGTTTCCTGTGCAGCCCTTAACATTTATGATATGTTAAAACCGATTGATAAAAATATAGAAATTAAAGAAATTAAACTTACCCAGAAGAAAGGCGGTAAATCCGATTTTAAAGATGAAATTCCTGAAGATTTTAAAACAGGTGTTCTTGTCATTTCCGATTCCGTTTATGCAGGTAAAAAGGAAGATAAGGCAGGGAAAATAATTGTTAATATTTTGAAGGAAAACGGTGTTAAAAATATTGAATATAAAATTGTTCCTGATGAAAAGGAATTGATAGAAAAGGAAGTTTTGTCCTGGTGTGATAAAAATTTCAATCTTGTTATAACAACGGGCGGGACAGGTCTTTCTCCGAGGGATGTAACACCCGAAGCGATAAAACCTTTGATAGAAAGAGATATTTCCTCAATCATGGAAGCGGCAAGAATTTACGGTTATGAAAGAACCCCCTATTCAATGCTTTCAAGGGGTATTGCAGGTATAAGGGGTAAAACGCTTATTTTAACATTACCGGGTTCATCAAAGGGTGCAAGGGAATCAATGAATGCTTTATTCCCTTATATTTTTCACATTTTTAAAATGATGGAGGGAAAGGGGCATTGAAATTTTTTCTTGAGTTCTATATAATTTAAACATGCCTGAAAAAATAAAAGATTTAACGGTTAAAGAACTCAAAAAGTTGATAAGAAAAACAGTTGAGGAAGTTCTGGAAGATTACTTTGAAGATTTAATTGCTTTATCAAGCAAAAAATTTATCAACTCAATTAAAAAGGCAAGGGAGGATTACAGAAGAGGGAGAGTGAAAAGTATGGAAGATATATTAAATGAGTTATAAGGTTGTATTCACCTACAGAGCTTTAAAGGATTTAAAGAAAATAGATAAAAAAACTCAAAAGAGATTACTTTTAAAAATTAAAGAATACAGTAAAAATCCTTTTAATTATTGTATTAAATTAACATCGCCTATTATAGGGACATATAGATATCGCATTGGAGATTATAGGGTTATTTTTGATATAGAGGGTAAAGAGATTATAATTCTAAGAATAGGTCATAGAAAAGAAATATACAAATGATTTTGTATTTTATATTTTTTCTCTTTGCCTTTCTATATTCAATGGTAGGGCTCGGTGGAGGAAGTGCCTATGTTGCACTTCTCGGAATTTCAGGTATAGAGCATAAATTCATACCTTCAACAGCACTTTTTTTAAACATAATTGTCACATCCGTCGGATTTTTTAATTACAGGATTCATTTAAATTTTAAAGAAAGAAGAAATTTTTTAATTTTTTTATATACCCTTTCAATTACAGGTGCTTTTATAGGTTCCAAAATTTCCCTTAAAAGAAAAGAGTTTTTATTAATACTCGGAATATCCCTTATTATTGCTTCTGTTATTTCTTTTTTTAGAGATAGAATTAAAAGCAATCCCCCCGCCCCCCTTCACCAAGGGGGAAAATATGTAGGAGCGGTTTCCAAACCGCGAAATTTAGCTAATAATTTTCTCATTTTAATTTTCGGTTTTTTATTCGGTTTTCTTGCGGGTCTTGTCGGGATAGGAGGAGGTGTATTTTTATCACCTATTCTTTTAACCTTCGGTTTTCCTGTAAAGGAAATCGCGGGTATAACATCCCTTTATATCTTTTTGAATTCTTCATCGGGTTTTATATCCCATCTTATTGAAGAAAATGTTAATTTTTCTTTAATTTTACCTTTTACTTTTTTTGTTATTACAGGAGCGGTTCTCGGTTCATCCATCGGTTCCTTTAAATTGAAACCAATAATTGTCAAAAAAATTTTAACCATCATAATATTTATGATAGGGATACGAATATTACGGATGAATTTATAATTTGCAAAATATAAGAGCAGGTTTTATAATTTAATATGGAATGGATAAAATATGATAAAGAGAAGATAGAACTTTTATTACCCGGGCTTGAGAAAAGATACTTAAATAATAAAGATACCTGTTGTGTCATAATAGAAGGAAAAGAAGAAATTTTAACAGAAAAAATAGGGATTAAATTTGCAAAAATAAGAAGGTATCCTTTTTGTATTTTAAGAATAAAAGAAGGGGAAGTGGCGATATTTCTTAAAAATCTTTTAAATTTCTTGGGAATGTTATATGTAAAAATAATGACTTCCAGAAAGGGAAATTATGTCCCGCCTCTTAAACCCACAATTCATGATTTAAAAAATTTCCCCTCACCTTTCACTCTTGTTTTATCCTCTTTTAATCCCTCCCTTCTCAATGCCACAAAAGCACTCCTGAATTATATTCCGAAAAAATCACAATTCATTTTACTTGTAAAAAATGTAAATAAAGAATTTTATAATTTTTTTCTAATAAGAGAGAAAGACATTCCTTTTGAAAATATACCCGAAGAAATTAAAAATATTGATAAATTTTTAAAAAATAATATTGATTCAATAGAGGATGAAACCCTTAAAAAGGAAATATTTCTTCTTTCCCTTCTTCCCTTTTTTGATTTTGAAATATATAAAAATTCTTTTCAAATCGAAGAGATAAGTGAAGGATTTACAAAATGGAAGTTTGAAAGGGTTAAAGATTTTCTTTTTAAAAATTTAATTTTTACGGAAACCGTGATTATTGACCCTCTTAAAAAAGAGGAATATATAACCATAAACCCGAGTTTAAGAAGAAGAATTAAGAAAATTGTTTTAAATGAATTAAAAAGGAAAGAAATATCAAATTTTTTAAAGAGGGCAATAAAAGAGTTTGAAAAAAGAAAATTCTTTGAATCAGCAATTAAATTATGCAGGGAGGCAAAATTATATGAAGAAATAGGGTGGATATCGGAAAAAAACAAATTGTTAATTTTTACCTCCTTTGAAAAAATGAAAACAGTGAAGAAGACTCTGGAAGGTCTTCCTTTATCTTTTATAAAAAAGAATCCCATTTTATATGCCCTTTATGCTGATAAAATAAGAGAAGAAGGAGATATAAAATCTGCGGAGAAGATAATAAATGAATTAATTAAAGAAGAAAAAGAGGAGTTAAAACCCTATTTGCTTTTAATTTTATTGAATATTTATTTTGAGGCGGGTAAACCCAAAAAAGCAATTCCTCTCGCTCTGGATACGGTTGACATGAAAAACTTACCCCCCATTATTAAAGGAAAGATATATGACCATATAGGGACTTTTTATTTACTTCTTATTAAACCCGATAAAGCAAAGGAGTATTTTTTTAAAGCATATTCAATCTTTCTTGAGGAAGACGAGCATATCCTTGTTGCGGATGTTGCCATCAAATTCGGCAATATACTCCGTTTTTATGAGGGGAATTTAAAATCAGCATTAAAATTTTATAAATTTCTCTCAGAAATAAAAGTTCCTTATCCCAGGGTGATTGTCGGGCTTTTTAATGAAGGTGATACATTGAGTCTTATGGGGAATTTTGAGGATGCGGAGCTGGCTCTTTCAAGAATGAAAGAATATTATTCCTTTTATCCTGATTTTATGAAAGGAGCATACTATCCTTATTTAAAGGGCAGGATTGCTTTGAGAAAGAGGGATTTTGATACCGCAATCTCCTGTTTTAAGGAAATTTTAAATAAAAAGTTGAGACCGGTGACCTTATTTGCAGTGAATCTCCTTATTGCGGAATCTTACCTGCATAAAGGTAATTTGAAGGAGGGAGAAAAACATATAAAAAGGGCGCTCAAATACATGCCTGAAAGGGTGCAGGCAAGGGATGCAATAGAAAAGATTAAGGCTTACTCTCTTTTCAAAAAAGGAAAAATTGAAGACTCAATTTCAATTTTTAAAAGCCTTTTATCAAGAATAAAAATAATGGAAGAAAAGGTGTTTACTTTTTATTATTACGGGAAGGCGCTTCTGTCAAAAGGAGATAAACAAGGGGAAAGGTTTATTGAAGAGGCTGAGAAAATTGCAAAGGATATGGGGATGCAAATTTATTTTGAGTAGGGTTTACTGCTCTTTTAATCAGGGATTTGAGACAAAGGTATCAAGGCAGGAGCGGTATCCTTATCGCGACTTTTCTTAAATTTAAGATTGTTGTATTATGAGGAAACAATGAGGTATATTTTTGTAATTATTGTTATTTTAATCATTTTATTACAGGAAAGCATTGAAAAACAGTAAGAAACGCATAAGGTTTATACAAAGATTAGGTATAATTCAGTAGTATAATTTCAAATTTACTCTTGGGTTGGAGTTTCTAACAAGTTTTATAAATTTTAGGGAAGGAGTTTAAATATAAGAATTTAAAGGTGGAGATAGATGAGATTTTTTTAGGAAATCAGGAAAATGTAGCTGCACCCCGACTTTATCGGGATTGCGAAAATTAGAAATTGAAAAATTCATAGAGAATCAGAGGAATGTAGCCGCAGACTTTAGTCTGCGAAAATTAGAAATAAAAGAAGGAGTAATAGAGTTTAAAAATGTGAGCACAAACAATTATGTTTTCAAAAATTGAAAATAAGGTAATTGAAATAAATTTTAAAGAATCCCCAATTTCTTAAGGATTTCGGACATTTTGGGTTCAACCTTTGCAAATTCCTTTAATGCCTTTTCTAAAATCTCTTCTCTTTCTTCTATTTCCCTGCTCCTTCTTAAATAGGGTGAAAGGGCTGTCCTTCTATCCCATATAGCAAAACCTATGGTAACAGCAACAATACCCGCAAATGCTGCAACAATTCCAAGCATAAGGGTTGTTAATTGGTCAAACCTTCTTTCGATTTGTTCAAATCTTCTTTCAATCTGTTCAAACCTTTTGTCAATCTGTTCAAACCTTTTATCAATTTGTTCAAATCTCTTATCCACATATTCTCTTAAATTTTTGAGTTCGGTTTCAATTCTTATTAACCTGTCCCTGTCTTCAAGGGTGAAAGGCACCTCCTTTGAACCTGCAAAAAGATTTGCAAAGAACAATAAAAATACAATTTTTTTCATATAAAAATCATACTCTTTTAACTGTAAAAATTTCAATTTTGTAATAAATTTTTAGCTTCCGAATACCTTTAAAAATCATCATTGTTTTGAAACTCCCGGAGATTTTTAAGATTTTTCAATAATTTCAAAAAATGGCAGGAGCTGCATACTTGCAGCAAAATTGTGAGTTGTTGTATTTATGAGGAAACATAAAAACTCTATTTTCATTATTACTACCGTTTTAACCCTGAAGGCTCGGAAAAAGACTGGGAGAGAATAAAAAATAAACATAAATCTATACAAGGATTAAGTATAATTCAAAAGTATAATTTAAATATTGCTTTTAAAATGGAGGAGGTTTTAGGATGAATTGTTTGGTTCTTTTATATTTCCTTTTTGCTCAAACTCAGTTTGAGGAATTGTCCTTAGAGGAGCTTTTAAAGGTGAATGTTCTTGCTCTTAAAATACCCGCGGAAATAAAAAAGGTCCCTGCGGATGTGATAATAATAAATGAAGATGAAATTAAAAGGCTCGGATTCAGGAATTTAGCTTCCTTAATTTCCTTTATGGCAGGTTTTTATCTATTAAGTGACCACAGTTTTTTTGATATTTCTTTAAGGGGGGTTCAAAGCGGTATTCGTAGTTATACACGGACAGTGAAAGTGCTGCTCAACGGGGTTCCGGTAGATTTTAAATTTGATGGCTCAAATTTTATAGGTGATGAATTTATACCTATGGAATGTATTAAAAGAATTGAAATTGTTAAAGGTCCTGCTTCTTCCCTTTACGGTAAAGATGCCCTCTTGGGAGTAATAAATATAGTGACAAAGGAAGAAAATAAGGGGCTTAAGTTTAAAATCTCTAAAAATTTTAGAGGCTCTGATTTTTACTATGTAAAAGATAAATTTGAATATATTGTTTCTTATTTTTCTTTTAAAAAAGAAAAGTTAAAAGTTCCTGAATTTTCACCCTTTTATAATGATTTCCGGGATAAAGAAGCAAGTAGCGATTTTTCCAATTCTTTTCTTTTTTACCAAAGATTTAATAAAAACATAAATTGGTTCAACTTAAAAAGTAATGCCTTATTACAAAAAATAACAGCACCTCTTCTTTTCTCCGATTATTCAAAAATGGAAAAGGATTCTAAAATTTCTTTTGTAAACGGTAAATTCACCTTAGGATTAGAAAAAACACTTAATAATTTGAACCTAAAATCCGATTTTCTTTATTCCTTCGGTTTCCCTTTACAGGATGAAAGGATTGAAGTAGGAAATAATAGTTTTTACAGACAAAGGGAATTCTCTTATGATTTATATGAAAGTAATTTAGAAATTTCTTATTCCTTTAAAAACTCCTTTTTGCTGTTAGGATTTGATTACACAATTGAGAACCATAATTTAATAGATGTTTATTCTGTAGGTAAGGAAACAGGAGATAAAATATTAGATAGAAGGTTTAAGCCTTCACCTCAGGGTGACACCATAATTTCTGATTATGCAGTATATTCACAAATATTCCAAAAGCTCTTTGCGGAAAAGTTATTTCTAAGTTTAAGTTTGAGAAGGGATGTTCATTCAATTTTTGGAGGTTTTTCCTCCTATAGAGCGGGTTTATCCTTTTTGCCTATTTATAATGTTTATCTTAAATTTGATTTTGGTTCCTCATACAGGGCACCGGGAGTTTCCTTTCTCTTTTCAAGACCCATAAAATACATTGAGGGGATTGTTCCGAACCCGGCTTTGAAACTGGAAAAAGCCGAAATTTATGAGTTTGTATTGGGTTTCACCCGCAAAAATTCCTTTATTTCCTTCTCATTCTTTTATCAGAGAATCTTTGACAAGGTTGAATTTGTCCCCAAGGGTGTAAACCTTGAACCAAAGAATTTAAAAAATGCGGAGGGTTTCGGATATGAGATAAGGGCAAAAACTGAATTTTATAAGTTTACATCTTATCTGGGATTTTACACCTCCTTTATGAAGTTTGAGGAAGACACCCTTTATATGCCTTTATTCCCCAATTATATGTTTTATTTTTATTTAAAAAGGAATTTCAGTTTTTTAGAGACAGGTATAAGAATGAGATGGATTTCCGAGGTTCGCTCCTCTTTATATAATGAAAGATTAAATGTTTTTACCCCCTATTATTTACCTTCTTACTTTTTAACAGATTTGGTTGTAAGGTTCTTTAAATTCACTTTTGTTATACCCATATTTGACAGTTGGTTTTGTAAGTTATTGATTTTCAATAATTTTTGAATGGGGTCTCCACAACAGAAAATTTAAAAGAAAAATTCGGTAAAATTACGCAATAATCAAGGGAGGTGGCTCCAAATTTAATAGTTTAAATATCTTCTTATGATATTCCTTTAACTTCACCCTTTTCTTGATTTTTAACTTTTTGCTTATTTTACTCTCAATAAGCTTTATCTCACCCATCCTATCAATAACCCTCGTCACAGAATCTTCTACATTCCTCTCACAAAGCTCCTTATCAAGAACTTTCTGTAAATAATAAGAAAGCACGCATACAAAAACATGCCCCTTTACCCTCATCTCATCCCTGTGATAAATAGGTCTTATATCTAAAAAACTCTTTATAACCCTGAAACTCCTCTCAATCTCCCATAAATTCTTATACCCCTCTATAATCTCCTCCGCCCTTAAACTTAAA
>JAJRUZ010000057.1 GCA_024277525.1 Caldifarciminota bacterium
AGGGATGGGAGTGGGTGTTCTTAGGAAGGGAGAAATTTATATAATAGGAGGGTATAATGGAACGGAACCTCTTAATATAAATGAGAGGTATAGGCCGTGGGTGGATGAGAAAATGAGCTGGGAGGAATGGATAGGAATTACATACTGAAATAAGGGCTGAATAAATAAAAATAAAAAATAATTAATCAAAAAGACAAAAAAAATCTGATTCCCTTATAATTTATTATGCATTTCAAAGATTTATTTATTCCGACACTTCGGGAAATACCACGGGAGGCAGATAATCCTGCTTACGGATTACTCTTAAGAGCAGGATATATAAGAAAACTCTCATCCGGAATATTCCTTTTCCTTCCTTTGGGACTTAAAAGTATAAAAAAAATTGAAAATATCGTAAGGGAAGAAATGAATTCAATCGGTGCTCAAGAAATGCTCTTTTCAGCCCTTTCCCCAAAATCAATCTGGGAAGAATCAGAAAGATGGGAATCCTTCGGAAATGACATGTTCAGATTAAAGGATAGAAAAGGAAGTGACTTTGCCCTTTCCCCCACACATGAAGAAATAGTAACCTTTCTCGCAAGAAATGAAATAAAATCCTTCAGAGAATTGCCTCAAATATGGTATCAAATTCAAACAAAATTCAGAGATGAACCCAGACCGAGGGGAGGACTTTTAAGATGCAGAGAATTCTCCATGAAAGACTCTTATTCACTTGATATGACATGGGAGGGACTTGATATAAGTTATGAAAAACATAAAAAAGCATATGAAAGAATTTTCAAACGATGCGGTCTTAAATTTCATTTCGTCCAAGCCTCTTCAGGACTTATGGGAGGAAAAGAATCAGGAGAATTTATGGTCCTAAGCGAATACGGAGAAGATAAACTTGTAATGTGTCCGAAGTGCGGTTATAAAGCAAATAAAGAAGTCGCAAAATCTTTACCTTTTAACGAAAGTTATAAAGGAGAAGAAAAAAAAGAAAAAATTTATACACCGGGTATAAAAAGCGTAAGCGAAGTGTCTGAGTTTCTTAAAGTCCCCCCAGAAGGGATTCTCAAAAGTATCCTTATACTTGCCGGAGAAAAACCTTATCTTGCAATTGTGAGGGGAGATTATGAGATTCACATCGGTAAATTATCAAGCGTACTCGGACAAACTGTGAGAATTGCAGAACCCGAGGAGGTTGAAAATACACTCGGAGTCAGTGCAGGCTTTGTAGGTCCCTTAAATTCAAAAGTCCCTATTATAATTGATGAATATGCTTATAAAATTGAAGGAGGAGTAGCAGGAGCTGGAGAAGAGGATTATCATATAAAAGGTGTTACTCCTTCAAAGGATTTTGAAATTTTTAAAATAGAAGATATAAGGGAAGCAAAGGAAGGAGATTACTGTTATAATTGCAAAGAAAAACTCGAATTTAAAAATGCAATTGAAATAGGACATATATTTAAATTAGGAACGAGGTACTCAGAAAAAATGGGGGCTTATTTCACAGATAAAAATGGAGAAAAAAAACCGATCATAATGGGCAGTTACGGAATAGGGATCGGAAGAATTCTTCTTTCAGCAGCAGAGCTTTACAGGGATGAAAACGGAATGGCTCTCCCGATCACAATCTCACCGTTTGAACTTCACATTGTAGATTTTAACCTTGACAAAGACACATCAATAAGAATCGAAAAAGAATTAAAAGCAAAGGAAATTGAATATCTAATTGATGACAGAGATGAATCTCCTGGTGTTAAATTTAAAGACGCTGACCTCATAGGAATACCCGTAAGGATTACACTCGGTAAAAACATTCAAAAGGGAATAGCAGATATTTACCTCCGAAAGGAAAAAGAGAAAATAGAAGTAACCTTAAAGGATATTGTAAACAAAGTGAAAGAAATTATAGAAGAAAAGAAAAAAAATTTAAATGATATTTGAACCCGAAGAAATTAAAGATGCCTTATTTAAGATTCTGGAAGAGGAATTAAAAGACGAGAATTTTTATCTATTGGATCTCGATGTGAAAGGTTACGGAAGAAAATTAAAAATAACACTGACAATCGATAAAAAGGGGGGCAGGGTGAGTGCAAATGATACAAAAAGATGGGCGGAAAGATTGCTTGCTATTTTGAAAGTTGAGGGAATCCCGATTGAACCTCAGATAGAGGTTTCGTCTCCGGGTCTTGACAGGGAGTTAAAAACGGAAAGAGAATTTAACTGGGCGAAAGGCAAAAAGGTGAAAATTATAACGCATAAGGATGAAATTAAAGGGAATCTACTTGATTTTAAGGAAAATTTATTTTATATTGTAAATGGTGAAAATATAAAAAAGATACCTTTAAAAGAAGTAAAAAAAATAAAACTTACGGAAATGGAGGATTAAATATGAAAACATTTGAAATTTTGGAATATATTGACCAAATAACGCGTTTAAGAAGGCTTGAACGTGATTTTGTTGTGGAATCCTTAAAGGATGCTTTTGCTCTTGCTATAAAAAAATACTTTCGGGACCCTGCCTTTCCCGTAGAAGTTGATATTGACTTAAGGGAAGGAAAAATAAAAATATGGGTTATTAAAAAGGTGGTAAATGAGGTAAAAAATGAAAAATATGAGATAAGTTACAGTGAGGCAAAAAAAATGAAACCCCTCGTTGTGCCGGGGGAGAGCATAAAAGTAGAAATGGGTATAGATTCCTTGGGAAGGGGTGTTGTTTATCGGATGAGGGAAATTTTTACAAAAAAAATTAAAGAGGCGGAAAAAGAGAGAATTTACAAGGATTTTGAAACAAAAATAGGAGGAATTGTGAGAGGAATAGTTCAAAAGGTGGATAAATCCGGTGTTTATCTCGGTTTGGGAAGAGCAGACGGGTTTATGCCACCTGAAGAGCAAATTAAGAAAGAAAAATACAGAATAGGTGCAGAGGTTAGGGGACTTGTCATTTCTGTTGAAACAAGCGGAAGAAGACCGGTTGTGAAACTTTCGAGAACACACCCTGATTTTTTAAGAAAATTGTTAGAACTTGAAGTACCCGAAATTTTAGAGGGAATAGTTGAGATTAAAGGTATTGTTAGGATTCCGGGAGAAAGAGCAAAAGTTGCTGTAAAGTCAAATGACCCGAGAATAGATGCACAGGGTGCATGCATCGGAATAAGAGGTTCAAGAATTCAAATTATAACACGTGAATTAGCCGGTGAGAGAATAGACATAATTCCCTGGTCGGATGATATGATAGAGTTTGCCAAAAATGCACTTTCACCTGCAAGACCCCTTCAGATGATTGAAGAGGATGGAAAAATAATTGCAGTTGTTGCAGATGAAGAGATAAAGATTGCAAAAGGAACAGGGTCCCAAAATGTTCAACTTGCCTCAAAACTTGTCGGAAAAGAAATATGGGTAATTTCTCAAAGCGAATGGGAAGGAAGAAAAAAAATCCCGATTGAAGAACTGAATTTGCCTGAAGATGTAAAAGCCGAACTGAAAAGAGAGACCGACGGAGTATTTTCCCTTCCTGAACTCAGAGGCAGGTTAAGAGGAATAAAAAATCTTAATGAAAGTGAAATAAAAAAGATCCTCAGTAATAACAAGGAGAAGTTTGAAAAATGAAAGAAAAAAAGAAAAAAACAAGGAAAAAGGAGGAAGAACCCAAAAAGAGAAGAGGAAGAAAAAGAAAAGAAAGAAAAGGAGAAACCAAGCCGAAAAAGAAAACCAAAAGGGTAAAGGAATTAGCAAAAGAGCTGGGGATGTCTTCAAAGGCATTGATGGATATATTGAGAGAAATAGGACATCCTTTAAAATCATCCTTAAGCGGTGTTGCGGAAGAAATAGAAAAAAAGGTCAAAGATTACATTGAGCAAAAGAAAAAAGAAGAGATAGAGTCACTTAAAAAGAAAAAAGAAATATGGGGTGAGGAAGAAAAAGGGGAAGAAAAAAGAGAGGGTCCGGTATTGACGCCCGAAGAAATTGAAAAAAGGTTGAAAGAGACGCTTACAAGATTGAGAACCGGACCTAAAATAAAGAAAAAGGTTAAAAAAGAAAAAGAGGAAGTCTCGGTTGAATTGGAAGAAAAGGAAAATGTGCTTTATATTCCCGGAGCTTTAACTCTCGGAGAATTTGCAAAGATGATGGGAATTGAGCCTGCAAAAGTCATTGAAAAATGTATTTCTCACGGTATCTTTGCAACAATTAATCAGGTTCTTGACATTGATACATTGATGATAATAGGAGAGGAATTCGGATATAAAATTGAGATAGGTGCCCAGGAGATGCTGGAGGAGGAAGAGGAGGAGCTTGAGGAAAGAAGACCTCCTGTTATCACCGTGCTCGGACATGTTGATCACGGTAAAACAACCCTTTTGGATTATATAAGAAAAACCAACATTGTGGAAAAAGAAGCAGGGAGAATCACCCAGCATATCGGTGCGTATCAGATAGAGTTTCAGGGCCATAAGATAACTTTTATTGATACTCCGGGACATGAAGCATTTACCGCTTTAAGAGCAAGAGGTGTACAGGTTACGGATATTGCACTTCTTGTCGTAGCTGCAAATGAAGGAGTAAAGGAACAAACAAAAGAGGCAATTTCCCATGCAAAAGCAGCAGGAGTTCCGATCATTGTTGCTATGAATAAGATGGATTTACCGAATGCAAACCCTGACCTTGTGATGGGACAACTTGCAGAAGAAGGACTTGTTCCGGAGGAATGGGGCGGTGACACAATATGTATACCTATCTCAGCAAAAACCGGAATGGGGGTGGAGCATTTACTTGAAGCAATTTTATTAGTTGCAGAGGAAATGGAATTAAAAACAAGTTTAAAAGGAAGAGCAAGGGCTGTTGTTATTGAAACAAAACTTGATAAAGGTAAAGGTCCTCTTTGCAGTGTGATAATTCAAAAAGGAATTTTAAGAAAAAGGGATATAATTCTTGTCGGAACAACATGGGGAAGAGTGAGGAATTTATATAATGAATGGGGTGAAATAATTGAGGAAGCGTATCCCTCCACTCCGTGTGTTGTTCAGGGACTTTCCGAGTTACCGAATCCGGGTGACATATTAATAACAATGCCATCTGAAAAGGAAGCCAAGGAAGAAGCGGAAAAAAGAAGGGAATTGAAAAAAGAACAGATAAAAAGAGCAGAACTTCAATCTGCCCTTTTAAGGATACAGGAAAAAATTAAAGAGGGAGAGTTAAAAGAATTACCGATTATTATAAAAGCAGATACGCAGGGTTCGGTTGATGCTCTTGCCGATACTTTATCAAAAATGCAATATGAGGAAATTAAGGCAAATGTGATCCATAAGGCGGTGGGACTTGTGACAGAAAATGATGTTCTTTTAGCATCCGCCTCAAAAGGGGTAATACTTGCTTTTAATACAGGAATAGATACAAAAGCAAAGAATCTTGCGAAAAGTGAAAAAGTATTAATTTTAGAACACAGGGTAATCTATCATGCAATCGAAGAAATCCAGAAACTGCTTGCAGGGATGCTTGAACCCGAAGAAGTAGAGGAGATAATAGGAGAAGCAGAAGTTAAAAAAGTGTTCAGGATTTCAAAAGTTGGAAGAGTTGCAGGATGTCTGGTTACAAACGGAAAGGTTACAAAGGATGGACTCGTGAGGGTAAAAAGGAACGGAGAGGTGATATTTGAAGGAAAAATACTTTCTCTCAGACACTACCAGCAGGATGTGGATGAAGTGGAAGCAGGTAAAGAATGCGGAATTCATATTGAAAATTTTGATGATGTAAAAGAAGGAGATGTTCTGGAAATATTTAAAAAAGAAAAAAGAGAAAAGAAACTGGTGTGAGTATAGGAGGATTCAGAATAGAGATACTTATTCCTCAGAGTTTTTCTCTTAAAGAGAAAAGAAAGATTATTCAGAGTATAAAACAAAAGGTGATAAACAATTACGGTGCCTCTGTTTCCGAAACAGGAGAGAATGATGTATGGAACAAAAGCGTACTTGATATTGCAATTGCTGCGAGTGACATGTATAATTTAAATGAAAAAATTAACAAAATTAAAATGTTTTTTTTAGAAGAAAAAAATATTGAGGTTTTAAAAATTATTCCCATATACGGAGCGGAAGAAATTGAAAGCTTATAGATCCGAAAGAATATCAAAGGAAATACAAAAGGCATTTGCAGAGGTTATTGAAAATGATATTCGTGATCCGAGGTTGCAGACACTTGTGGTAATTGATGTGAAAGTATCAAAGGATTTAAAAAGGGCGAAAATTTATTATACAACTTTAAAGGAGGAACAAAATGTTGCAGAAGCCCTTGAAAAAGCAAAAGGATTTTTAAGGAAAAAAATAGCAGAAAAAATGGAAATTAAATATATGCCGGAAATATCATTTATAAGGAGGTGAAGTTTTTATGGGAGAAAAAATAAACGGTTTTCTCAATATAAAAAAGCCGAAAGGTTGGACAACATATGATTGTGTCCGTCATGTGAAAAAAATTCTTGAGGTTCAAAAGGTCGGACACGCAGGTAATCTTGATCCTCATGCTACGGGTGTAGTTGTCATAGGAATAGGAAAAGCCACAAAGTTATTACCCTATGTTATGGATATGGAAAAAGTGTATATTGCTGATGTAAGACTCGGACTCTTGACCGACACCTGGGATATAACCGGTGAAGTAATACAAAAAAAGCCTGTTCCTGAAATCAAAAAAGAGGAACTTGAAAAAGTAATTAAGGAGTTTGAAGGTGAAATAGAACAGACTCCGCCCCCTTATTCTGCTGTGAGGAAAGGAGGAAAGAGATTATATGAACTTGCACGACAGGGAATACTTGTTACCGCAAAAACAAAAAAAGTATTTATAAAATCTATTAATCTTCTGGATGTAAGAAAAAACGGTTTTACAATAAGGGTTACCTGCTCAAAAGGGACTTACATAAGGGCTCTTGCAAAGGATATATCCGAAAGATTGGGAACAGTCGGGGTTATAGAAAATTTGTTAAGGGAAAGGGTAGGACATTTTTATATAAAAGAAGCAATAGACCCGAATGAAGACCTTTCGAAAAATATAAAAGCCCTTGATTACGGAGTATTACATTTCGGAGAAGTAACATTAAAAAAAGAGGCAATAGAGCATTTTTAAAAAGGAGCACCCATTCCCTTTGTCGCATTTTTAAGATTTTCCGCAAATTTAAAAAGATTCTCCTTTGTGAGGGTGTATGATGAAGACAGAAATTTCATAGGAATAGGTCAGATTGATGTGGAAGTCCTCTTACCCAGAAAAGTTCTCACGAAATTACCGGAAAAAGAAATTGAAGATCAGGAGAGTTGAATTTCCGAAATTTCCTGAACTAAAAAAACCTCCGGTTCTTATTCCGGGAAATTTTGATGGAATTCACCTGGGACACAAGTTGTTAATCGAAGAAGCCAAAAGAATTTCATCTATCTTTAAAACCAACACACTTGTTTTAATCTATGAACCCCATCCTTATGTTTTCTTTCATAAATATAGAGAAAATTTCCTCATTACACTTCTTGACGAAAAAATTGAGATTCTGAAAAATTTAAAAATTGATGAAATATGGATTATCAACTTTAATAACAAATTGGCTGAAACGCCTCCGGAAATTTTTGCAGACAGACTTCTCTCCCTTCCCCTTTCACGAATTATTCTGGGTCCTGACCATACATTTGGAAAATACAAAAAGGGAAACATATTTACACTGATAGAAATCGCCAGGGAAAAAGGTAAAATCGTGACTGTATATCCTTATATAACCCATAAAAACAGAAAAATTTCAAGCACACGCATAAGAGAATTAATTGAAAGGGGTGAAATTGAAGAAGCAAATGCTCTTCTGGGTTATAGATTTTTTATTACAGGAATAAAAATTAAAGGCTCGGGAAGGGGTAAAAGATTGGGGTTTCCTACGATAAACTTGGAGACTTCCCCTCTTAAAATTAAGCCGAAACCAGGAGTATATATTGTGGAGATTGAGACTCAATCAAAGAGATTCAAAGGACTATTGTATTACGGGTCAAGACCCACTTTTAATGAGAAGAAAAAAGTTTTTGAAATTTATGTATTTAATCATCAAAAAATAAAGGCAAAAAAAATCAGAGTTTATTTGCATAAATTTGTAAGGGAAGATAAAAAATTTGAGAATGAAAAAGACCTTATAAAGCAAATTGAAAATGACATAAAGATAGGATATACTTATTTTTTAAAAGGTTCAAATCCTTTAAAAAATTGAAATGAATATGCTTACCAAAGAAGATAAAAAGAAAATTATAGAAAAATTTAAAATTAACGAAAAAGATACCGGAAGTGCGCCTGTGCAGATAGCACTTTTGACAAAGAGAATTGAATATCTGACAGAGCATCTGAAAAGGCACAAAAAGGATGTGCATACCAGATACGGACTTATAAAACTCGTGGGAAAAAGAAAAAGGCTTTTAAATTATCTTAAAAGAAAAGATTATGAGTTATATTTAAAGATAATAAAGGAACTGGGGATAAGGGGTTAAATTGAAAAAATATACTTTAAAATTAGGTGAAACAGAGCTTTTAATTGAAATAGGAAAAGTTGCAAAACAGGCACAGGGTGCTGTATGGGTTCAGATTGATGACAGTGTTGTTTTAACAACTTGTGTTTCATCTCCTGCTAAGGAAAAAACCGACTTTCTTCCCCTTCTGGTTGAATACAGGGAACAGACTTTTGCTGCGGGAAAAATACCCGGAGGTTTTATAAAAAGGGAAGGAAGACCAAGGGATAAAGAAATAATTTACGGCAGGGCAATTGATAGGAGTATAAGACCTCATTTTCCCGAAGATTTTACGGATGAAGTTGAAATAGTATCTTTCTTATTATCTTATGATATGGAGCAAGAGGGTGATTTACTCGGTATCATCGGAGCATCCTGTGCTTTAACGATTTCTGATATCCCTTTTAACGGACCCATAGGAGCGGTGAGAATAGGGAAGATTAACGGAGAATTAAAAATTAATCCGAAGAGGAGTGAACTTGAGGAAAGTAAATTTAATTTACTTTTGGCAGGTAAAGAGGAAGGAATATGCATGATAGAATTTCAGGGTAAAGAGATAGAGGAAAAAGAAATAATTGAAGCGGTGCATTTTGGAATGCCTTATATAAAGCAAATAATAAATTTACAGAACAAAATAAGGGAGGAAATGGGAAAAGAAAAATATGAATATAAAAAATTGGAAATAGAAGAAGGAATTTTTGAAAAAATAAATAATTTCAGAAATGAAATAAGAAAAACCCTTTTTGTTCAGGAAAAGATTTTGAGGGTTAATGCATTAAAGGAACTTGAAGAAAAGATAATTAATGAAATTTTAAAAGACTTTCCTGAAAAAGAAATTGAAATAAAGGTTGCTTTAAATAAAATAGAAAAAGAAATTGTGAGGGAGAGGACGGTGAAAGAAAAGGTGAGAATGGACGGAAGGGGATTGAATGAGATAAGACCGATATGGTGTGAAACATCTATTTTACCCAGAACCCATGGTTCTGCAATTTTTACACGCGGAGAAACCCAGGCATTATGTGTTACCACTTTGGGAACAAAAGAAGATGCTCAGAGATTGACCGAACTTGAAGGAGAAGAAATGAAGAGATTTATGCTTCATTATATGTTTCCTGCTTTTTCAACAGGAGAGGTTGCTCCTTTAAGGGGTCCTTCAAGAAGGGAAATAGGACACGGAAATCTTGCGGAAAAAGCACTTGAGCCTTTAATTCCTCCGGAAGAGAAATTTCCTTATACAATAAGAATTGTTTCTTTAATTCTTGAATCAAATGGTTCGACATCCATGGCTTCGGTATGCGGAGGCTCTTTATCTTTAATGGATGCAGGTGTACCTGTTTCTTCCGCATGTGCAGGAATATCCATCGGTTGGATGGATTTTGAAGGGGAGGATGTGCTTCTGACGGATATTATCGGCTCTGAAGACCATTTCGGAAACATGGATTTTAAAGTAGCAGGAACAAAAAAAGGTATAACAGCAATACAATTGGATATAAAGAAACCCTATTTGCCTTTTGAGATATTTGAAAGGGCTTTATTTGAAGCAAAAAGGGCAAGGGAGTTCATTTTGGAGACAATGTCAAGAACTTTAAGTGAGCCGAAACCTTCTATTTCTGAATATGCACCAAAAGTCAGGGCATTTTTAATTCCGAAGGAAAAGATAGGAGAAGTTATAGGACCGGGTGGAAGGGTGATAAAGAAAATTATTGATAAAACCAATGTAAAAATTGACATTGATGACGAAACAGGAGAGGTTTTTGTTTACGGTGAAAATATGGAAAATGTGGAGGAAGCACAAAAAATGATTGAGGAGATTGTTCAGGAAGTTGAGGTCGGAAGTTATTACAAAGGTAAAATAACAAGGGTTGAGAATTTCGGTGCTTTTGTTGAAATTTTACCCGGGAAAATCGGACTCGTGCATATATCAGAACTTGCTCCATATAAAGTGAAGAACATATACCATGAAGTAAAGCCGGGTCAAGAAATTATTGTGAAAGTAATCGGAATAGATGAATTAGGAAGAATAAGGTTATCGAGAAAAGCGGTTTTGGAGTTGGAGAAAAAGGCAACAAAAGCTGACAAAAAGTCTTTTCCGAAACAGCATCCGAAAAGAGGTTCCAATCCTCATAATTAAATATATAGGATTACAATGCCGGAATCCAAAATTCATGAACTCAGGAAATTTTTTGATTTGGATGAATATTTAACAGAGGAAGAAAAATTAATAAGGGATACAATAAGGGATTTTGTGAAAAAAGAAATATTGCCCTACATAGGTGAATGGTGGCTTAAAGGAGAATTTCCAAAGCACCTCATTCCTCAGATGGCTGAACTCGGTCTTTTCGGTCCCACAATTCCTGAAAAATACGGAGGAGCAGGGTTGAATTATGTTGCATACGGTCTTATGATGGAGGAGCTTGAATACGGAGATTCGGGCATAAGGAGTTTTTGTTCTGTTCAGTCTTCACTTGCCATGTATTCTATATTTGCTTTCGGTTCAGAAGAGCAGAAAATGAAATATTTACCTGAAATGGCAAAAGGTAAACTCATAGGGTGTTTTGGTTTAACAGAGCCGAATGCGGGAAGTGACCCTGCCTCCCTGGAAACACGCTGTAAAAAAGATGGAAATGAATGGATAATAAACGGAAGAAAAATGTGGATTACGAACGGCACAATCGGAGACTTGGCAGTTGTATGGGCAAAAGATGAAGATGAAAGGATTCAGGGGTTTATAATTGAAAAGGGAACAAAGGGTTTCAGCACAAGGGAAATTAAAACAAAAATATCTTTAAGGGCTTCTGATACTTCCGAGCTTATCCTTGATGAGGTGAGGGTTCCTGAATCTCAGAGATTGCCGAATACGGAGGGATTAAAATCTGCTCTTATGCCTTTAAATGAAGCGAGATTCGGGATAACATGGGGATGTGTGGGTTCTGCATGGGCATGTTTTGAAGAGGCATACAATCATTCACTTGTAAGGGTTCAATTTAAAAAACCCATTGCATCCTTTCAGATAACACAGCAAAGACTCGTTGATATGTTTGAAAAAATATGGAAGGCTCAATTGCTGGTATATCATCTCGGGAGAATGAAGGACAAAGGAACTGCCAGGTATATCCATGTGTCTCTTGTTAAAAGGAACAATACGAGAATGGCACTTGAGGTTGCAAGAGAGGCAAGATCCCTCCTCGGAGCATACGGAATAACAACAGAATATCATTCAATGAGGCATGCTGCAAATATGGATACCGTTCACACATACGAAGGGACATACGAAATTCATACATTGATTGTCGGAAGATATTTAACCGGTATTGACGCAATAGATAGGTAAGGTATTTGTTTATTTTGAATGAATTGTTCAAATCCGAAGATGAATTTGTAAATTTTATAAAAAAATTTGAATTTCCTCATCCTTTTGTTCAGACAGGAACAGGTGATGATGCGTGTATAATAAATTTTCAGGGTCAAAAAATAGCAATAACCACTGACTCATACAGAGAAAATGTGCATTTCAGAATGCAATATTTAAATTTTTTTGAAATAGGATACAGGTGTACCGCAGGTGCATTAAGTGACCTGGCTGCGTGCGGAGCACAACCCGTTATATTGCTTGTATCACTCCTTTTGCCCGATGGCTTTAAGAAAAAGTTTATAGAAGAATTTTACAATGGAATAAACGAAGTATCAAAGAAATTCGGAGCCCCGATCACAGGGGGAGACCTTATAAAAGGTGGAAAAGATTTTTGTTTTACAATCACATGTGTGGGGAAAATAAAAGGAGAGCCTCTTTTGAGAAAAGGAGCGAAAAAGGGAGAACTCCTGTGTATCACCGGTGATATAGGCAGGGTATATGCCGCAATAGAGATACTTGAGAATAAAATAGAAGTATCCCCTGATATAAAGGATAAAATTATTCAAAAATTTAAATTTCCTTTACCCAGAATAGCGGAAATTCTTGATTTGATACAAAGAATAAAAATAACATCGGCAATTGACATTTCGGACGGTTTGGCGAAAGATGCTTGGGAAATTTCAAGAAAGTCAGGAGTAAAAATAATAATTGAAGAGGGAAAATTGCCTGTTGTTAAAGAGTTAATCGAGTATGCTTTGACTTTACAGAAGGATCCTATGTTTTATATTTTAAATTCCGGTGAGGAGTATGAAATTTTATTCACAGTACCTGCACATCAGGAGAAAAGGCTACCTTCATGGGTAAAGGTGATCGGTAAAATAGAAGAGGGACAGGGCGTTTACCTTAAAAGAAAAAGCGGAGAAATAGCGAAAATTGAAGGAGGATTTGATTATTTTAGATAAATATTTGGGCACCGGCATACACTGATGTTACCCATGAAATTTGGAGTAAAATTCGGATTTTATGCATATTTAGTAGGGAATCCGTGATATAGCCCGTATATTTGTTGCGTTGCAATAAATATAAAAATACATCTCTCGTAGCGGTCGCATTTATGCGACAATTTAAT
>JAJRUZ010000058.1 GCA_024277525.1 Caldifarciminota bacterium
CAGAATGTTCAAATGTTCCGGGGGCTTTTTGTTCAAGTAATTTTAAAAGAGGATGTTCCAAGTTGGATAGTTCAAGCAGTATAAAATCAGTTGTTATGCCGAATAATTTTTCATGTAAGGGCAAAAGGGTAACCGCTCCAATAATTGAGACTCCGGAAGAAAAAAGAGAGGAAAGAACAAGAGATTGGAAGTTTATTCCGTAACCCGCATAATTTTTAAAGAAAAATCCGAGAAAGGAAACAACTATAAATAAAATAAAAAAACCGAACAAAAGGTCAAATCTGTTTCTTAAATATTTTGAAATAAGAATTCCCGTTATTCCGGTAGCGAGAAAGAAAATCAAAAAGAAAAGATTAAAACCTGCGTATAAGGATACAAAAATTGCTAAAATAAATGTAATAAATACGGAAAAATTCCTTCCGGTAATAAAATAAAAGAAAAAAGGAATAAAAGCAAAAGGAATTAAAAAGGGATTTTGGGTTAATCTCAATATAATGCTTGATAAAATTAAAAATAAAAGAGAATTGTAAATTACAATGAGAAATAATTTTATATCCGCGTATACCTCGGGAAATTGGAATCTCATTCCGTAATAGGCAAAGAAAATTATTATCAGAATAAGTATCAATCTTTTAAAGAAGATCTCAATATTGCTGAAAACGGTTTTTTTCTTCGCAAGCTCCATTGCTTCAAGTTTTTCTATTTCCTCTCTTGTCAATGGCTTACCTGCCCTTGCTATGATTTCACCCTTATAAACTATCCCCTTATATTCTTTTATTCTTTCAACAAGTTTTTCTTTTCTTAATTCTGTTTCTTTATAATCAATTTTGAAGTTCGGAGAAATAAAAGGGGATATAAGCTCCTCAAATAAAAAGGATAACTCCCTGTTTTCAGGAAAAATCTTTTCAGCCTCGACTCTTATTATTTTTTTGACCTCATCCAAGGATACAATTTTTTTAATAGGATAAATCCTGTCTCCCTCGGAAGTCAGAAGTGTCACATATTCTGCTCCTGATTTTAAAAGAGTATCAATATTTTCTATAATTACATACCTATCAATTTCTTCGAGAATCCTTTTTGCTTCTCTTATGAACTTTCTTTTTGTTCTCCAGTCAAGATTTTGAATTTGCTCCTCAATTATTTTTAAGTCAATGCTCGGTTTTGGAACCTGAGTTAAAACAAATGTCATTCCTTTTAAAATTTCCTCCTTTTCCTTTTTTATTTCCTCTGCTGTTTTGGGTATTTTATAGGTAAAGGGGGCGATGATATCCTTTTGAGGTATTTCTCCTATTCTCATTGAATAGATTTTTTCTCCCGAAAACGGAAAAAATAAAGAACTCAATATTGCGAACAGACAAATAGAGAAGAATTTTATTAACCTATCCTTTTTCTTTTTTCTTTCCCTCATATCTCTCGTAAGCGATTATAATTGATTTAACGATAGGATGCCGTATGACATCCTCCGGACCGAAATAAATAAATTTTATTCCATCTATTCCTTTCAGAATTCTCTCTGCTATTATAAGTCCTGAGTCTTCTTTATCCTTTAAATCAATTTGTGTTATGTCTCCTGTAACTGCAACCTTTGTTTTAAGTCCTATTCTTGTTAAAAACATCTTCATCTGTAAATAATTTGTGTTTTGTGCTTCATCAAGTATCACAAAAGCGTTTGATAAGGTTCTTCCTCTCATATAAGCAAGCGGGGCTATTTCAATAACTCCCGTATCCATGAGTTTTCTTATTCTATCATACGGAAGCATATCAAAAAGAGCATCATAAAGGGGTCTTAAATAAGGGTCAACCTTTTCTTGGAAACTTCCCGGTAAAAACCCCAAAGATTCACCTGCTTCAACAGCGGGTCTTGTAAGTATTATTCTATCAACCTTTTCTTCCCTTAAATGTTCAAGAGCTGAAGCAACCGCAAGGTATGTTTTGCCCGTTCCAGCAGGTCCGATTGAAAAAACAATGGGATATTTTCTCAAAGATTCAACATATTCTCTCTGCGTATCCGTTCTCGGAGTAATTATTTTTTTCGGAGTAACAATTGATTCTTTTCCTTTTTTTATCTTTTCTTCCTCCGAATTGTTGATTACCTCTATTATATCTTCCGGTTCATAAAAAACCCCTTCGGTAGCTCTTGTATCAAGTCTTTCTATTGTGTCTTTTAATTTTTTAAATTCCTTCCTTGTTCCTTCAAATCTGATTTCATCTCCCCTTACCGTAATTTTACCCGAAAAATACTCCTGCAAAACTCTTAAATTCTGATTCAAGATTCCGAGTATCTCTCTTAATTTTTTAGGTCTTAAACTGAATGTCCTTTTCTCCATAAAAATAAACATCCCCCCTTTTCATAGGGGGGATTTAAAATTTTTTCATATTTAGAAATTTTAATCGTTCTTCTCACCCTCCTCTTTCCTTATTACTTACGGTAAAGTATATTTTATCTCGGTATAACAAATACCTGCCCGGGATATATGAGGTCCGGGTTTTTAATCTTATCTTTATTTGCTTCATAAATTCTCTTCCATTGCATCTCATCCCTGTAAATCCACCAGAATTTAGCAATTTTTCTCAGATAATCGCCTTTAATCACCGTATATGTTTTATCAAGTCCGTGGGGAATTTTGAGTTTCCATCCGGGATATATGAGGTTCGGGTCTTTTATCTTGTCGAGATTTGCCCTATATATTCTGGGCCATGCTTTATATGTTCCGTAAATAAAAGGATACTCTGCTATTTTTGCAAGGAAATCACCTTTTTTGACCTCATATTCTGAGGGATATTTTGCGAGTTCCTCTTTTAAAGAATTTATTTCATTCCGAACAGCCTCAATTTCCTGATCAATGGGAGTAAGTTCATTTTTCATTGCCTCAAGTTCACTTTGACATGCATTCAGCTTCTCTTGAAGGTCATTAACCTGTGCCTGTAGTTCTTCAATTCTGCTTTGGGCTTCTTCTTCTGTTAACTTTTCCTCTTGAGCAAGGAGAGGAAGCGAAACAAATAAAGCAATTATTAATAGCCTTTTCATCTTTTTCCTCCTTTTTAATAACCTTTTTTAATGAGGTCTAAAAGTGTTTTCAATGAGTCTCTTTCCGCTTTGAGCTTTTCAAGTAATTGCATCTTTTCGGCTTTCTGACTTTCAATATTTTTCTTCTCCTGTTCACAGGCAGCTATTTCGGATTGCAGTTTTTCTATCTGTGCCTGAAGTTCCTGAATTTTTTGCATTGTCTCCTGGGACGCCATCTTCGGACCGCATGCAGCAGTGAGCGCAAATATAATTGCCCCCCCAAAAATTATTAATTTCTTCTTCATATTTTTAAAAAATTAATTAAAGGGGTTTGAACCCGATTTATTTTATACTATATAATAAGGTCTTAATTCAAAAATTTGCAAACTGAAAAATGAAACTTGTAAATAGATTATTTCCCGAAAATAAAAAAATCCCTTCGGAAAGGGATTTAAAGAAAATTGAAATTGATGAAGATATCCTTTTTGATCTCGAAAAAATAGCAATCGGCAGTTTTACTCCCCTTGAAGGATTTATGAAAAAAGAGGAACTGAAAAGTATTTGCGAAAAAGGAAGGTTGCCTTCAGGAAACCCCTTTACAATTCCAATTTTATTACAGATTAAAAAAGAAAATGTTAAAAATTTACCCGAAAAAGGTGAAGTTCTCTTGTCTTACAGAGGTGAAATCTACGGTATGATTGAAATTGAAGAAGTTTATGAATTTGACCCTGGTTATGTTGCAAAAAAAGTGTTCGGGACTGATTCTGAGGAACATCCCGGAGTCTCCTTGTTAAAATCAAAGGGGAATTATGCAATAGGAGGGAAAATATTCCTTTTTAAAAGACCGAAACATCCATTTTCTGACCATGAACTCACACCTTCTGAAACAAGGGAGATTTTTAAACAAAGAGGATTTAAGACAGTGTGTGCTTTTCAAACAAGGAATGCTCCTCACAGGGCACATGAATACCTTCAAAGAATTGCACTTGAGATTACAGATGGACTCTTTATTCATCCTATTCTCGGAAGAAAGAAAAAGGGTGACTTTTCCAATGATACAATTTTAAAAAGTTATAAAGCACTTATTGAAAATTATCTTCCGAAGGAAAGGGTTGTGCTTTCCGGTCTTACAACTCCCATGAGATATGCAGGTCCTAAGGAGGCGGTATTTCATGCAATTGTAAGAAAAAACTACGGAGCAACCCATTTTATTGTCGGAAGAGACCATGCAGGAGTGGGAGATTTTTATGACCCCTATGCAGCACATAGAATTTTTGATGATTACCCTGATATAGGAATTGAAATTATAAAAGTAAAATCCGTTTTTATTTGTAAAAAATGTGATGGAATTGCTTCAGAAAGGACATGTCCTCATAAAGAAAGTTTCAGGGAAAGCATAAGTATGACAAGAATCAGAAATGCTTTAAAAAATGGAGAAGAATTGCCTGAGGGGATAATAAGAAAAGAAGTTTTTGAAGTCCTTAAAAAAGAATACAGATAAATGTTTTTTTTTAAAAAAAGAAAACCAAAAATTTTCATAATAGGACTTGATGGTGTTCCTTATTCTTTTTTAAAAGAAAACATAGAAAATAAAAACTTACCTTTTCTTTCAAATCTTTTTAAAAATGGCTCTTTTTTGCAAATGGAATCCGTTTATCCTACTTTATCTTCTGTTGCTTGGACGAGTTTTCTTACAGGAGCAAGACCCGGAACTCACGGAATTTACGGATTTATTGATGTAAAAAACGACTTATCCATTTTTATCCCGAATTATAATGATATAAAAATAAAAACTATTTTGGAAATCCTTGTTGAAAATAATAAAAAGATTCTTCATATAAATTTACCCATAACTTACCCTCCACCGAGATTAAATGGAACTTGCTGTATTTCCGGTTTTCTTTCTCCTTCCATAGAAAAAGGTGTCTACCCGGAAGAATTATCCGAATATTTAAAAAAAGAAAATTACATAATTGACCTTGACCCCTGGATGGCAAGGAATAAAGAAAAGAGAGGGGAATTTTATAAAAATCTTTTTAGAGCAACCGAAAAAAGATTCAGAGTCTGTGAATTTTTAATCAAAAAGAATGAATTTGATATTATAATCCTCCATATAATGGAACCTGACAGATTATTGCATTTTTTCATCAATGAAAAAGAAAAATTAAAGGAATATTTCAAATTCCTTGATAATAAACTTGAAAACTTCATAGAAAAAAATGTGTCAGATAAAGATGAATTAGTTTTACTTTCGGACCACGGATTTACTCAATTAAAAAAAGAAATCAATGTACTTGCCATTTTTAAAAAAGAAAAAATAATAAAATTTGAGAAAGAAAAGCCGGATGGAATAAAGGATATAACTCCTGATTCAAAAGCATTCACTTTGACTCCCGGAAGGATTTATCTTTTTACAAATGAAAGATTTGAAAAGGCAAAGTTTAAATCAAAGGAAGTTGAAAAAGAGGTTAAAGGAATTTTAAATGAAGTTTTAAAAATTGAGGGTGTAAAGGATTGTAAAAAAAGGGAAGAGATTTTCGGAATCGAGCCCACCCCTTTTTCTCCTGATTTTCTTTTAATTCCTGAGAATGGATACGATTTAAAGGGTGATTTAAAAAGTGATGAAATTTTTTCAAGATCCGCTCTTGAAGGCACACATACTTATGATGATGCATTCTTATTTATCAGGGGAAGGAAGATAAAAAAGGAAAAACCTTCCATTTTGGACCTTGCTCCCACAATCTTGGAAATTTCAAAAATAAAAAATAATTACAAATTTGACGGAGAGGTATTAATATGAAAGAAGAGGAATTTAAAAACTTAAAATTAATTTCAATAAAACAAAGAAGGAACAAATTAAAAGTTTCCGACTTTGTCTCAGAGAGGATACCGCAGGATTTTAAAGAATTTCTTTCCTTTTTGCCTCATGTTTTCAGAGCCGATGATTTAAGGGAATTCATAAATGCCTTAAAGGATGCAAAGGAGAAGGGGAAACCGATTTTATGGATGATAGGGGATGCGGTAATTAAATGCGGACTTGCTCCTTTATTTGCAAAACTTGCTGATGCCGGTTATGTAAAATGGGTTGCAGGACAAGGAGCGGTTGCAATCCATGATTTTGAGATAGCAATGTTTGGTGAAACATCGGAATATGTTGAAGAAACAATTAAAGACGGAAAATTCGGGATGACAAAGGAAACCCTTGAATTTTTTGATAATGTATTAAAAAGAGGATTGAAAGAAAAAAAAGGAATGGGAGAGATAATTCCAGAGGTCTTAATAGAAAAAAATCCGCCTTATAAAGAAAAAAGTTTGATGTGCATTTTAAAAACCCGAAATATTCCCATGAGTTTTCATGTAGCAATAGGCACGGATATAACGCATTTATATCCGTTTGCGGACGGTGAATCCATCGGGTTTACGACTTATAAAGATTTTAAAAGGTTTGCTATGTATCTATCGGAATTTGAAAAAGGAGGAGTGGTTATAAATGTTGCATCCGCTGTTATAATGCCGGAAGTCTTCTTAAAGAGTTTATCAATAGTCAGAAATCTCGGATACAAGGTTTATAACTTTTTTGCCTGTAATATTGATCAGATTCAGCATTATAGACCGATGCAAAATGTGGTTGCAAGACCGACAAAGGACGGTGGCAAAGGAATAGCAATAACAGCAAATATTGAAATATTTTTACCCCTGCTCGGTGTTATTTTATTAAATTATGATTAAATTCTATAAAAACTTTGAAAAAGCAAGAAAAGATTTAATAAAAAGAGCGGTTAAAAATGCCGTTGAACGCTTTTGAGTATTTATATGAGCAAAAGTAAAACATGCATATTTTAATTTTCGGTCTTTCGGATTTGCTCGGAAGAAGTTTGTATAAAAAATTAAAAGAAAAAAAATTTGATTTAAAAGGATTTTCAAGAAATAAAAAGGAATGGTTCGAGGATGAATTTCATTTCTTTGAGGAATTTTTTGAGAAAGATTTTGAAGGAGATTTTTACATCTATCTATCAGCAATATCGGGTGATTTTCAGGTTGAAAAGGATTATATAGAGGCACTTGAAATAAATGTTATAAGTCCTTTAAAAATATTGGATAAAATTAAAAAGGGACATTTCATTTATATTTCTTCTGCAAGTGTTTATAAGAATAAATTATTTCCCGAAGAAGAAGATGCAGAGTTCCATAATTCCCTTTACGGGTCTCAAAAATATTCAGCAGAAGGTTTATTAAATGTTTATTGTAACAAAAAAAAGATAAGATTTACTGCTTTGAGATTTCCGAGAATTTACGGTCCTTATATGGAAAGGAATCCTGTTGCTGATTTTTTAAAAGCACTAAGGGAAAAAAGAAATGAAGTTATTTTGTATGATGATTATAATGCGAGATATGAATATATTTTTTCTTATGATGCAGCAGGATGTATTTTAGAAATAATTGAGAAAAAAATAGAAGGAATCTTTAACTGTGGAACCGGAGTAGTGAAAACAGTAAAAGAGGTGGAAGAGGCATTCAGAAAGTTAACAGGGAAGCAATTTGAAATTAAATTCATAAAAAAGAGGAAAGGTGTGGATATTTTGGATTCAAGTAAGTGGAAAAATCTGACAAAATTTAATTTTACTGATTTTGAAAAGGGATTAGAAATTACATTAAAAGAGGAGAAATTGATATGAAGGTAAAAAGAAATCAGAAAATCTTGCTTTTTAGTCCTGAGAAAAATTTTGAAATATTTGTGGATTATGAAGAAAACGGTGAAGTTCATACGCACGTAGGCAAGGTCGTATTAAAAAAGAATCTTAAATACGGAGACATTTTGAAGAGTTCAAAAAATAAAATTTTTTATGTTTTGAAACCTTCTTTAAGTGACCTGATGATAAAAATTAAAAGAAAAACGACTATAATTTATCCTAAGGACGCAGGGCTTATTATTCTTGAGCTCGGCATAAGGAGTGGTAGTAAAGTGTGTGAAGTGGGAACAGGTAGTGGTGCATTTTTGACTCTTCTATCAAGTATTGTAGGGAGTAAGGGTAAAGTCTATACATTTGAAAGAAGAAGGGATTTTCTGGAACTTGCGAAAGGAAATATTAAGGATTACGGATTAGGAAGTAATATTGAATTCAATTTAAGAGATGTTGAAAAAGAGGGTTTTCCGAAAATAAAAGTTGATGCGGTTTTTGTGGATATTCCCGAACCTTGGAAAATTGTGCCTTTTGTTCCACGAATCTTAAAGCCCGGTCATGTACTCGGCTCTTTATCTCCGAATATTGAACAAATTCAGAAAACGAAAAAGGAGATGGAAAAAAATGGATTTATAAGAATAAGGATTTATGAAACAATATTAAGAGAAATAATGGTAAGGGATATAGGGACAAGACCGAAGGAATTCGGAATTGTTCATACAGGGTATTTGATTTTCGGTAATTTAGCGAATTATTTGCAATAAGGATACTACCTCTTCTATTTTTATAACAATAAAAGACATATCACCACCTTAATTCTGCAGAATCAAATGTATGTTTTTGACATCCCCTGGGTGTAAATATCTAAATGATTATATCAATTTCTTTTCCGCAATCAGGACATATTTTTTTGTCTTTTAATCTATTCTCTATAATTTCAAATCCGAATCTCTTTATTAATAAACTTTCACAATTCGGACAATAGGTGTCTTCGTATCTGTGCCCGGGAATATTACCGATATAAACATATAAAAGTCCTTCTTCTTTTGCTATGTTTCTCAAGATTTCAAGACGCTCAACGGACGTAGGAGGTGTGTTAAACTTATAAGCAGGATAATATCTTGTTAAATGATAAGGAGTCTCTTCTCCTACCTCATCCCTTACTCGTTTTGCAATCTCCCTTATATCTTTTTCTTTATCATTAAATCCTTCTATCACAAGTGTTATAATTTCAACCCATATTCCTTTTTTCTTTGCGATTTTAATATTTCTCCATATTTTCTCCACATCCGCACCGCAGTATTTTTTTACAAATTCTTTATTTCCCTTTATATCAAAATTTATTGCATCAAGACCCGAATCTATTAAAATATTTAAGGTTTCCTCTGTCATATACCCATTAGAAACAAAAGTATTATAATAGTTTTTCTTTTTTGCTAATTTAAAGACATCCACGGAATATTCAAATAAAAGGGTCGGTTCATTAAAAGAGATGCTTGTTCCGTCGCATTTATATTTATCCATTATTTCAATAAACTCCTCGGGTGATATAAATTTTCCCCTCCCTATATTTTCTGCCCTTTTGCTTATATCGTAATTTTGACACCAGGGACATAAAAAGTTGCATGACCAAGAGCCGACCGTAAGTGCCATTGTTCCCGGATAAAAATGGAAAAAGGGTTTTTTTTCTATGGGATTAATACTTATGGAAGAAATTTCACCGTAAATTAAAGTATAAATTTTTCCATCAATATTTATTCTTGTTTTACAAAAACCCATCCGTCCTTCTTTTATTTTGCATTTCCTCTCACAAACAAGACAAATTGAAAAATCTTTTTCCTTTTTATACAAAATACTTTCCTTCACTCTTCTCTCATTTACAATCTTTATCGGATTTATATTTATTGTTTCAAAAACCGGATAAATTGACACACGGTCGCCCTCTTTTAATTCTTTATCAAGAAAAGAATTCTGTCCGTTAACAAGAACGAGATGAACTTCTTTTTCGGGAATTTTAAAAAATTTAAGAATATCCTTAACTTTTGAATTTTCTTTTATTTCAATCTCAAATTCTTTCTTTTTTAAATCAAAGGGTAAATAATCATTTAACTCTTCATAAAATCTTACTTTTATTTTCATCGTTAAAATTATAAACAATTTGTGATAAAGTATGCTTATTTTTTAAAATATTCTTTTAAAAGGTTCAATTCCGTTTTAAAAATTTAAAAATAAAAATGAACGAAGTATTCATTATATCAGGTGTAAGAACACCGATCGGGAGGGTTTTGGGGTCCCTTTCCTCATTTTCTGCCACAGAACTCGGTGGAATTGTAATTAAAGAAGCAGTTAAAAGAGCCAATATACCTGCTGAAAAAATTGATGAGGTTATTATGGGATGTGTTTTACCTGCGGGACTCGGTCAAGGACCTGCGAGAATTGCTGCTTTAAAAGCAGAACTCCCTCCTACAATACCTGCTCTTACGATAAATAAAGTATGTGGTTCGGGTTTAAAAGCAGTTATGCTCGGCACTCAGGCAATAAGGCTCGGTGATGCCGACATTATTGTTGCAGGAGGAATGGAATCAATGACAAATGCTCCTCATCTTGTCAGAATGAGAGCGGGAATTAAATACGGTGATGCAAAAGCAGTTGATCACATGGTTTATGATGGTTTATGGTGCTCTTTTAATGATCAACATATGGGGAATCTTGCTGAATATACTGCAAAAAAGGCAGGAATTACAAGAGAGGAACAGGATAAATTTGCATATGAGAGTCATATGAAGGCTGTTAAAGCAACAAAAGAAGGTAAATTTAAGGAAGAGATTATCCCACTTGAAATAAAAACAAAAAAAGGTGTTCAAATTATTGATAAAGATGAATCACCGAGAGAGGATACATCCCTTGAAAAACTTGCAAGTTTAAAACCTGTTTTTGAAAAGGACGGAACAGTAACAGCAGGTAATGCTCCTGGTTTAAATGACGGTGCAGCAGCACTTATTATTGCCTCAGAAAAGGCTGTCAAGGAGTATGGATTAAAGCCTATTGCAAGAATTGTTGCATATACTTCTAACTTTGTTGAACCAAAAGACCTTTTCTTTGCACCAATAGGGGCGGTTGAAAAAATTGTCAAAAAGATGGGGCTTTCCTCTCCCAATGATTTTGATTTAATGGAAATAAACGAAGCATTTGCGTCTCAGATTCTTGCGGATGGTAAAGCCTTAAATATTGACTGGAACAAGGTAAATGTTCACGGAGGAGCAATTGCCCTGGGACACCCGATAGGTGCTTCGGGTGCAAGAATACTCGTTACCCTCCTTTACGCATTAAAACAATACGGAAAAACAAAAGGACTTGCTTCTTTGTGTCTCGGAGGCGGAGGAGCAGTTGCTTTGGCGATTGAAATGGTATAAAAATGTTCAAATTTTTACTCTTAATATTTTTAGCACAGGATACTCTTTATAAGGATAAAGTTGTTGCGATTGTTGACAAAAACCCTATACTCCTGAGCGATGTTGAAGAAGCTTTTGAATTTTTTAAACTTTTAAAACCAATTTTAAAAGAAGAAGAAAAAGAAGCAAAGAAGAAAATTCTTGAACAGCTGATTGAAAATGAACTCATCCTTTATGAAGCAAAGAAAGATACAACAATTAAGGTAACCGAGGACGAAGTTGAAGAGTTCATTGAATCAGAAACAAAAAGAATGAAAATGCAGATGGGAGATTCTGCTTTTAAGGCAGAACTCCGGAGGGAAGGTTTAACAGAGGAGGATTTAAAGGAAAAATACAGGGACCAGGTTGAGAGAAACCTTTATATTCAAAAGTATATTGCAAGATATATCTCTCCAAAAATCCAGATAACACCTCAGGAACTTGAAGATTTTTATAAAAAATATATTGATTCATTACCGGAGGTGCCCGAGGGTTTTGAACTTGCTCATATATTTATACCTATAAGACCATCCGAAAAAATTGTGGAAAGGGCAAAAGAAAAGGCATATAATGTTTACAGAGAACTTAAAACAGGAGCAGATTTCGGCTATATTGCTCTTAAATACTCCGATGACAGGATATCCGCGGAAAAGGGCGGGGATATAGGGTTTATTGAAAAAGGAACATTTCCGCCTCAAATTGAGGAGAAGATATTCTCCTTAAAAAAAGGAGAAATAACAGAGCCGATTCAGGGAGATTTCGGATTTTTCATCTTTCAACTTGTTGAAAAAAAAGAAAATAAAGTCCATCTGAGACAAATAGTTATAGCAACTTTGCCGGATAAAAATGACACTTTAAGAACAAAGCAAAAAGTTCAGAAAGCACTTCTGTACGCAGAAGAAAAAGGATTTGAGGAAGCGGTTAAAAAATATTCAGAAGATCCTCTAACAAAACAGCGAGACGGGTATCTTGGCTTTGTTCCGATAGATAATTTAAAACCGGAGGTTAAAAATGCCCTTTTAAATGCAAAGGACGGTGATATTGTAGGACCGTTTTATCTTGATTTCGGGTACCATATATTTAAAAGAATATCTTACAAAAAAGGAGGTAAGCTTCCATTTGACGAACTTAAAATGCAGATACAAAATATTTTGCTTCAAAGAAAAATTCAGGAGAAATTAAAAGAAAAGGCGGAGGAAATTAAAAAAAGAGTTTATGTTGAAATTTTTGATAAAGAATTGAAATAGATTGTGCGGATTGATAAGTTCATTCAGCTGATAAATGTTATAAAAAGTAGGAAATATGCAAAGATTGCCTGTGAAAAGGGTTATGTTTTTGTAAACAGTAAAAAGGTAAAACCTTCATTCAGAATAAAAAAAGGAGATAAAATTTTAATTGACCTTTTGGATAGAAGAATAGAGCTTGAAATTCTTGAAGTGCCTGACAAAAGTTTTCCAAAGAGCGATATTGAAAAGTATGTAAAATTCATAAGTTATACGAAGAAGAAACCGATATGAGTTATTTCCAAAAATTTTATTTAATCAAAATAAACTTTTCTACTTTGGAAGAAGAGTTAATCCTTAGATTTACAATATACAAACCTGAGTGAAGTTTTTTTATGTTGAATTCCTTTTTATATTTTCCGGGGTACAACTTTTCTGAAATAAGGGTTAATTTTTCTCTTCCGGATATATCATAAATTTTCAATAAAACAGAGGAATATATTGATAGAGAAAAAGATACGGAAATTTTCCTATGTGATAAAAAGGGTGTAATTTGGAATTGATTATGTTTTAATTTTTCATTAAATTCTTTTACGAAAAGTCCTGTAATTTCAGCGCCGTAAACATCACCATCATAAAAATAGAGAGAACTATCCGGGTTAAAACCGATATTTGCTCTGTTTGTGAAAACATAAAATTTATTATTTGAGAATATTGTGGGGTTACTTAAAGGAATTTTGGTTCCGGATGTATCAAATATTTTAAATTCTTCACTTAAAGGATTAGCAGAAAGGTCAAACAATCGTCCTAAAACTTTTAAAGAATCAAGTGATGTCCAGGTTACAAAAAGATTGTCGTTAAAAGTTGAAGCACAGGGAGTTATGTGTCCGGAAGATGCTATTAAAGGTCTTAATGATTGAACCGTTCCGTCAGGATTTACGAATCTTGCATATATTTTCCATCCGTCCGTTTCTTCATCCGTAAATAAAACTATAAATTTTGTACTATCAAACAATGCAAAAATAGGGTTATCACTCAATTGGGAAGATCCGTCTATCAGAAAATTTGAGCCCGTTAATGTCCCGTTCTCATTTATAAGCTGCCCCCATATCTCATAATTGTTTGTATTGTTTACCCAGCATACCAGGTATTCTGAATTTCCGTATGCGAGAGTATAAGCACTGCGCGGGTTCTGAGAAGTTATCTGCAATCCGGCTGTAACACTTCCATTTGTATCAATAAACGAACCGAATATCCCGTTTAATGTATCATATGAAACCAAGAAATATAAATTTGTCACAGGATTAAAATGAAGGGTGGAAAACCCGCTTAAAAGTGTAAAGGTATCAATGTTGAACTCATTGGTCATTTGGAAAGTTTGAGCATTTATAAATCTGCCTTTTATTACATAACTTCCTGAGAGTGTATCGGTCCATGCAACAAGAAATTGCTTTCCGTCAAAAGAGACCTGCGGTAAGGCGAGATCAATTTTCTCTTTCATGGATACCGGAGTTGTTCCAAATATATAAGGTGTATCTATAAGAGAATTATCGGTTTTTGATAAAAATTGACCTCTTATCTCTGCTCCGTCTGCCGGAAGCTCTTTTTTCATAACGATCAAAAATTTCTCATTACTCTGAGAAAGAGATGTTGCGAATACCGATTCTCCGGATGTTTCTACAGGAAATTCGCTTATTGCCTGAGCCATCAGCCCTGCTGCTATCATTGCTACTACTGCTAATTTTTTCATTTTTTACCTCCTGACAATCGGGAATTTAACCCTTATACTTTTATGTCTTTCTTTAAGATAACATGAAAAAGTGTCTTTTGCAAATATCCAATCTGCGAATTTATATTTTAGACCTCTTTGGAACAAAAAGCTTATCTTTCTCTTTTGTCTTGGTTAAAATAGTTAGGTATGGATAAGAAAAAATTTCTTATAAACAGGATTTAGTTTTATCCAAATTTCCTGATGTTCTCCATGAAATTTTAGTTAAAATGGGGAAGGAGAATTTTTGGACAACCTGTGCCTTACTATTGCCTTACACCTCTGTCATCTCACTCCATTTTTTTGCTAATTCATCCCTTCTCGGTTTGTAAACAATTTCATAAAAGGAACGCTGGGATAAAAGAATCCCTTTATCATAATTTTTGCATATTTCAACCGCCTCTTTAAATGCCTGCTCAAATTTCCCCTTAAACCTCCTCTCTATCTGTTTCTCAAAACTCTCGGGGGTCTGGACTTCATTCCCTATTACATAAAACTTTTTACCCTCTATCTCCACACAATAAGCCATCTCGTCCCCTATTCTGTCAATTTCAAATCTCCCTTTTATCTCTTTTCTTTTCTCCGGTATTTTTATCCTTCTTTCCTCAAAAGGTTTTATCTTCGGTTTAAATCCCCTTTTTGCAGCAGCATAAAATATTGCCCTGTTTAACCCGAAACTTTTTGCCTCTTCAATTGACTTACCCAGAACGTAGGCTCTTGCAGCCTGCAAGGTCGCCATCACCTGAAATCTTCCGATTTTTGCCATTACTTTAAAATTATAATTCAAATGTTTTAAAATATTAAAATGAGTAAAATAATTGCTGCGGTGAGCATTACCCCGCTCGGAACGAGTAAAACAAGTGTTTCAGAATACGTTGCTGCTGCTATTAAGGTACTCGAAAAATATCCCGAGATACAACACCAGACAGACCCGATGTTTACCATTCTTTACGGTGATAAGGAAGAAGTAATGAAAGTGATAATGGAAATGCAGGAAGCGGTGTTTGAAAAAGGTGCGAAAAGGGTATCTGTTCTGATAAAAATTGACGAAAGACGGGATAAAGAAGTCAAACCCGAAAATAAGGTTGAATCTCTTAAAAAATACCTGTAATTTTTAAATGGTTCAATCCCTTAAACTATTATTTTTAAAATATGAAATTGTCAAAAAGAATAAAAGAGGCTCAATTTTCCCCTATAAGAAAATTTTATACATATGCAAATCAGGCAAAGAAAAAGGGCATAAAAGTTTACCATCTTAATATCGGTCAACCCGATATTAAGGCACCGAATTCTTTTTTTGAGGCAATAAAGGAATTTAAAGAAGAAATAATAAAATATGCCCCATCCGAAGGCATTGAAATTTTAAGGGAAGCATGGTTTAAGTATTACAGAAGAAAAGGTTATGATATTGAAATGGAAGATGTTCTGGTTACGACCGCAGGAAGCGAGGCACTTATATTTTCATTTTTTTCTGTTGCAGACGAAGGAGATGAAGTGCTGGTGTTTGAGCCGTTTTATACAAACTATAACACCTTTGCAAAACTCGCGGGATTAAAACTTGTACCTGTGCCCACTTCAATAAATGAGGATTTTAAACTACCTGACATTAAAGTGATTGAACGATACATTACTTCCAAAACAAGAGCCATTCTTTACGCCTCACCGAATAATCCGACCGGTAAGGTTTATTCCAAGGAAGAAATAGAAGGTCTGATTGAACTTTCAAAGAAACATAAACTTTTTATAATCGCGGATGAAGTTTACAGGGAATTTGTTTACGGGAATATAAAACACCATTCCATCCTTGAATTTGAAGAGGCATCCGAATTTTCATTGGTCACGGATTCTGTCTCAAAAAGATATTCTTTATGCGGTGCAAGAATAGGATGCATTGTCACAAGGAATAAAGAATTAAGGGAAAATATATTAAAGCTCTCCCAGGCAAGACTTTCATCTCCTTTAATTGAACAATATGCATGTGCCAGAGTTATTAATGAAGAGGATGAGTTTATTGAAGAATCAAGAAAAGAATACGAAAAAAGAAAGGAAACTGCAATGAAAATTCTCTTAAATAATGAAAAGGTTTTTTCCTTTGAACCTCACGGTGCTTTTTATACAATGGTGGAATTAAAAGGAATTGACGGAGAAGATTTTACAAAATTCTTATTGGCCGATTTTAATAAAGATAAAAAAACCACAATGGTTGCTCCTGCAACAGGTTTTTATGTATCTGCTGGTAAAGGGAAAAATGAAATAAGAATCGCATTTGTTCTGAACCCAAAAGACCTTGAAGATGCACTTAATATTCTTTTGGAAGGACTTGAGGAATACAGGAAAAGAAAGTGAAGAAGAAATTGAAAATACTCTTTGCCTCAGACATTTATTACCCTTACATAGGCGGTATATCCGAACATATTTATCATTTATCCAAGGAACTGATAAAGAAAGGACACGAGGTTGAAATCCTTACAAGCGGGTATAAAAAAGAGGATTTCCCTGATTATAAAGATGAAGAAAATGTTATAAGAATAGGTAAAGGTGTTCCTCTTGTATTAAATAAATCAGTGGGAAGGATTGCTTTTTCAACAAAAGCAGGCTCCAAAATCAAGGAAATTCTTGAAAGAGGAAATTATGATATTGTTCACACTCACGGTCCGCTTGCTCCTGTTATTCCCTATTTTACTTTAAAACATTCAAACTCTTATAACTTTTCAACCTTCCACGCTGCTCATGACCCATCAAAACTTTATGAATTATTTAAAAGATATCTAATCAAAATTTTCCAAAAAATACACGGTTTAATCGCAGTATCACCTGTTGCAAGGGACTCAATAAAAAGACATTTTGACGGTGATTACAGAATAATACCGAATGGTGTGGATATTGAAAGGTTTAATCCATCCAAGAAAGGCTATTTTAAGATGCCGGAAAACAAGAAAATCGTACTTTTTGTTGGAAGGTTTGAACAGAGAAAAGGCTTCAGGTACTTAAGAAAAGCATTCAAAAAAGTAATTAAAGAGGTAAAGGACGCACATCTTGTGGCAGTGGGAACGGGTCCGCTTTATAAAGTAGAGAGGCAAAAGGCAAAGGTCCAATTAAAAGATAATGTAACTTTTCTCGGAAGGGTGAGTTTTGAAGAGCTTCCTTTTATTTACGCATCTTCCCATATATTCTGCTCTCCTGCTATCGGGTATGAATCATTCGGCATAGTTCTTTTGGAAGCAATGGCTTCGGGTATCCCGATTGTTGCGTCCGATATTGATGGATACCGATTTGTTCTGGAAAATGAAAGGGAAGGGTTCCTTGTTAAACCTAAGGACCCTGATTCACTCGCAGAAAAAATTATCTTTTTGTTAAAAAATGAAGATTTAAGAAAAAAAATGGGAGAAAAGGGCAGAAAAAAGGTAGAAGAAAAATTCTCATGGACTAAAATAGCAAATATGGTTGAGGATTATTATTATGAAATAATGGAGAAATACAGAGTTGAAGAATAAAACAATTTATAAAGTTTTAAAAAATAAAGGCTTTATCCTATTCTCGTTAGCTCAAACGATTTCATTGATGGGCGATAAGTTGGACCATATGGCTTTAATAGCCCTTATAAGAGCAAAAGCATACGGGCATACACTTGCTTTTTCACATCTTGCTTTTTTCTTTACATTGCCCGCTATTTTATTCGGACCGATTGCAGGTATAATCGCAGATAGACTGAACAGAAAAAAAATTCTCGTTATGGGTGATTTTTTAAGAGCATTGCTTGTTATTTTAATTCCATTTTCAGTAACTTTACTGAACCATATCTATCCGATGTATATTCTTGTATTTTTTATATTTTTAATAGGTATTTTATACAACTCAACCAAAATGGCAATAATTCCAAGTTTATTGAAAAGTAAAGACGAGATACTTTCTGCAAACTCCGTAATGGCTCTTACAGGAAGGTTAGCAACCGTATCGGGTCTCTTATTGGGTGGTTTGCTCGTGGACTGGGAAATCTGGAGAAGAATAGGAATTGAAGGTTGGGAGGCAGGCTTTTACTTGGATGCAATAACCTTTTTTCTATCCGGTCTTTTTCTGGTTTTTATTTTTATACCTGACTACAGGAAAGAAATAAAAAAAGAGGAAGATCTGGCTCATTTAATAATTGAAAAGGAAAAGAGTTATTTTGAAAAAGCAATCAGAGATTTAAAGGAAGCATTTAAACTCATTGTCAAGGATAAAAACGTTTCCTTTGTTCTCTTTTCCCTTCTTGTCCTTGTATATGTAGGTGCAACGGTCTATGTGTTGATAGTAATTCTTGTGCAGCAATTTTTGGGTTACGGAACAACAGGAGTGGGTAAATTGGGTGCCTTGACCGCCTTCGGCATGATGTTCGGTGCCTTTTTATTCGGAACTTTCGGAGATAGATGGAATAGAAAAAAAGTAATCCTTTACTCTTTCTTTGTTCTCTCTCTCTTATTTTTAATTTTTCCTTTTCTCAAAAAATTTTTTTACATAGGCATATTTGCCTTTACGGGCGGACTTCTTTTATCCCCCATTATGATTTCTCAGGATACCCTTTTACATGAAAATGTACCCCAGGAATTAAGAGGCAGAATATTTTCAACAAAGGAACTGCTTTTAAACGGCACATTTCTACTTCTATCTTATCCCTTTGGTCTTGTTGCAGAATGGATTTATCCCGGAAAAATTGTATTTTTTAACGGTATTATCCTTTTTCTTTTAACTTTATTTTTCTTTTTAAGAACAAAATTAAAAATAAAAAAATTTTAATCGTTGAATCACCGACAAAGGCAAAAACCATTGAAAAATACTTAAAAGGAAAAATTAAAGTTATTGCGTCAAAAGGTCATATAAAGGATTTACCGGAAAAAAGATTCGGTGTTGATATTGAAAACGGATTTGAACCCGAATTTACGGTCATTAAAGGAAAAGAAAAAGTTATAAAAGAACTTAAAAAAGAAACAAAAAATGCGAAAGAAGTTTATATAGGATGTGACCCTGACAGGGAGGGTGAGGCAATTGCTTATCATATAAAAGAGGAAATCAAAAGGGAAGACGCAAAAAGGGTTCTATTTTATGAAATCACAGAGGATAAAGTAAGGGAAGCACTTGAAAATCCGGGTGAAATAGACCTTAAAAAAGTTGAGTCACAGTTTTCAAGGAGGATACTTGACAGGATTGTGGGATACAGAATCTCACCTATTTTGTGGAAATTGATAAAACGGGGGCTTTCCGCAGGAAGGGTTCAGACGGTCGCATTAAGGCTGATCGTTGAAAGGGAAAAGGAAATAGAAAAATTTGTTCCGGAAAAATATTACAGTATTGAAGTTATATTTAAAAAAGAAGGAAAAAAATTTAAAGGTGAATTAAAAAAATTTGAAGGAGAAGATGTAAAAAAGATATTTGATAAAAAGAAAGCAGAGGAAATAAAGGAAGAAATATTTAAATCAGATATTTTTGTGAAAAAAATCATAAAGAAAATAAAAAAAATAAAACCGCCTCCGCCCTTTAAGACTTCCACACTTCAGGAGGAGGCTTCCAAGAGACTCAATTTTTCTCCTGGTAAAACAATGAGACTTGCACAATCACTTTTTGAAGGAAAGGAAACACCCGAAGGAAGAACAGGACTTATAACATATCACAGAACGGACTCTGTAAGAATAAGTGAAAAGGTTATTCCCGAAATTAAAAGAAAAATAGAAGAATTATTCGGCAAGGAGTATGTGTATGAGAAGGAAAGGAAAATCAAGGAAAAAGGAAAAGTTCAGGGTGCTCATGAGGCAATAAGACCGACAAAAATTCATTTGCTCCCTGATTTATTGAAAGATTATTTAAATGATGACGAGCTTTCTCTTTATAGAATGATATACAAAAGAACGCTTGCATCTTTCTCCAAGGATGCAGAAGTTGAGGAAAAAATTGTTAGATTTGAAGGGAAAAATTTTGAAGGAGAAATCAAGGGAAAGGAAATTTTGTTTGAAGGATTTTATAAGATAATAGGCAAAGAAATAGAAGAAATCAAAATTCCTGAATTAAAAGAAAATGAAAAATTGAAACTTATTGAAGTTAATATCATTGAAAAAGAAACACAGCCACCCTCAAGATATACAGAGGCATCACTCATTAAAACCCTTGAAAAACTCGGAATAGGAAGACCTTCAACTTATGCTCCTACCCTTGAAATTCTTTATCAGAGAAACTATGTGGAAAGGAAAGGAAAGACACTCTTTCCGACAGAACTCGGGAAAAAGGTAAGTGATATACTGGTTCATGAATTTCCGGAAATTTTTGATGTTAATTTTACAAGAAAAATGGAAGAATATCTTGATGAAATAGAGGAAGGAAATCTTAAAAGAAAAGAATTTCTGGAAAATTTCTGGAAGGAATTTGAACCTTTACTTTTAAAAACTCAGGAAAGACTGAGAAAAATAAAACAAAAACATCTTGAGGAAAAGATAGATGAAAAATGTCCTTTATGTTCTTCCCCTCTTCTTATAAAATGGGGTAAATATGGGAAATTTATTTCCTGTTCAAACTTTCCGAAATGCAAATATAAAAGGGATTTTTATCAAAAAAAGTTCTTATGCCCGGAGTGCAAAAAGGGATATCTTATAAGGAGAAAAAAAGATAAAAAATTATTTTTCGGTTGCACAAACTTTCCTGAGTGCAGGTTCACCTCTTCCTATGAACCGGTTGAAATCAAATGTCCTCATTGCTCTTTTGAATATTCCTTTAAAATAATAAAAAAGAAAAAATTATTTTATAAATGTCCTTACTGTGGAAAATTTTTTAAAAAATAATTTAAAATAAAACAATGTTTATATATTTAATTCATATTTTGATTATTGCCCTTTCCCTTTATCTGCATTTACATTTATCACAGTTAATGGGTTTTCCTTTATTCTCGGTCAATATCTTCCTCTTGGGTTTTACCCTTGTTTTCTTATTGAGATTTATAAGATTTACCTTGAGACATTTTTATTTTCTGAGCTTCTGCCCTGTAGTTGCCCTTTTCTTCTCTTATTTAAATCCGGTATCAGGAGCAACCGCTGCTTTTCTTGCAATATTCCTTTTTGAAATCTTACTTTTAAAGAAAAGTGTAAAAGATCCGTTTTACAGTGCTTTGGTGTATTTTTCCGGGGCCTCCTTTATTACCCTTATAAAATATCTTCCTCTTTCATCTAACTTAATTCTTTTTCTCTTCTTCATCATCGGTGCCCTTTTATATCCGCTTTTCTTCTATTTACCCTTGATTATAAAATCCAAAGACAACCTTAAAGAACATCTATATATTCTCTTCTGGGAACACGCATTTTTGTTTTTTTATCTTGTCCTTACCTTTTTATTTTATGAGTCATTTTTGCAAGCGAATTATTTAAGAGTTACTTTTCTTCTTATTTTCTTTCTTATAAGTGTAGCCGCTTTAAAGGACTCCCTTAAAGTGGATAAGCTTTCCCTTTTACATAAAATTGAAAATTATCTGGCAGGCTCTTTCTCGCTTGAATCTTCTTTAAATAAAATTTTCAGATTCTTAAAAGCACACCTCTCTTTTGAACATATGAAAGTTTTTGTTCAGAGGGAAGGTGAAATTACATGCATATTTTCTGATGAAGATAGTTATAAAAATAAAAAATTTGCCCAGGAGGATTTCAAAGATATTATCAACAAAAACAGGGTATATGTAAAACATTTAAAGGATAAAAAAACATTTCTCTCACCAAAAACATTATCTTTTTATGCAACTTCATTAAAAACAGAAGGTGATATTCAAGGTTTTATTGTATTTGAATCAAAAAACATGGATAATTTTTCCGAGGATGATATAGAAAGACTAAATTCTGTATGTGACCTCATATCAAGAATTATAGGTTCATATTTAACAATTCAAAATTTACCCAAAGTTTCGGAAGATTTAAAAGTGAATACAGTAAAAATAAAAGAATTTATGGAAGGAACCCTTTCGTTTTTAAATAGGATAGACCTTTCCTTTAAGGAGTTAAGCAGGGTATTTACCGGCATATCCGAGAAATTACATAAAAATTTTGAGGTGCTTGAAAACCTTGCAAGTAATTTTGAGGGCGGTTCACAGGATTTAAGAAAATATTCGGAAATTTTCAAAGAGAAAAGACTTAAATTATCAGAGATGTTGTTTCCCTTAAAAGAAGCGGAGGAAAGTATGGCAGAGCTTAAAAAGAGTTTTTCCAAACTGAAAGAAAACATTTTAAAGAGTATCTCTTTAAACGAAAGAATGCAGGGTTTTGTTGAGTTTATGAAGGATTACGCTTCAAAAACAAGGCTTTTATCTTTGAATGCTGCAATTGAAGCAACAAGATTAGGAGAGGAAGCAAGGGGATTTTCTATAATTGCCGAAGAAATAGGAAATCTGGCGCAATCGGTTGAGAATGTTATAACAAAATTAACAGAGGAATTTGAATCTTCTGTTTCAATTCTTGAAGAAACAAAATCGCTTCTTGATGAATACGATAAGTTGCTTGAAATAAAAAGAAACAAATTTCTACCCTCAAGCGAATAAGAAAGAGAAATTCTGAGTAGTTTGTCCGAGATAATTCCGAAAATAGAAAACTTACCCAAAATTTTTGAAGAGTCAACAAATGAATTAACAGAAGTCATAAGGAGAATAGGGGAGCAATTGGAAGAGATAAATTCCGGTAATGAAAGAATAAGGGAAATAGAGGATGAGTTTGAAAGTATTAAAGAAAACATTGAAAAACTTAAGAAAATTTCCGAACTTTTCAGAATTTTTGCAAAGGAAATTGCAACTATAACAGAGGTTTTCAAAAAAGGTGAGGGAAAGTAGGTTAAATATCGGAATAATCGGAGTAGGACATATAGCTCAGATAGGATACATTCCTTCTATTAAAAAATTAAAGGACAGGGTTAATTTATATGCTCTATGTGACTTGGATGAAGCAAAACTTTACAAAGCAAGGGAAATTCACGGAGCAAATATTATTTATACTGACTTTGAGGATTTGCTTTCCGACCCTGATGTTGATTGTGTAATCATTTCAACTCCGAATCATCTTCATTACCCGATGAGTTTTGCATCAATAAGTTTCGGAAAACATACTTTATGTGAATTACCCCCTGCCCTTAATCTGGAAGAAGCAAGGGAGTTAAAATTCAAAATTGAAGACTCAAAAAATATATATATGCCTGCAATGAACTATTCAATGAGGCCCGATATTGTAAAGATAAAAGAACTTATCATTGAAAAAAAATTGATCGGTGATGTTTTTCATGCGAAATTTATAAGGAAAAAGAAAAGATATTCCTTTTCAGAGCCTTCATGGATGAGGGACCCTAATTCTGCGGGTTCTATTTTCCATTCCTCACTTGTGCATTCATTTGAAGTATTCCTTTTTCTTTTTCAAAGAATTCCGGAAAGTTTTATTAAAATCTTCAACAAAGATAAAGATACCGGTATTGAATCCGAAGGAACACTTTACATAAAACTGGATGAGAAAATTTCTATCCTTTTTGAAGTTCTTTGGGAACCCTATATAGAAAGTGATAAATTTCAGATTGAAATCTACGGTGAAAAAGGAAATGCTTATTTAAGTCCTTTTAAAATTGTTCAAAAACATTTCGGAAGTGTTATTGATGTTACCCCCCGTTTAACGGAGTTTGAAAGTTTCTACCGATTATCCTTTGAGTTCCTTCTTGAGCATTTTATAAACTGTATTGAGAAAAAAGAAAAGCCGAAATTCTCCATAGATGAGGGAATAAAAATTCTGGAAATAATTGAAAAAATAAGGGATTGAAATATTTTTATTTCCTTTTATCTCTTCTATTTTTATTGGTTTCTTTTCCTCCTTTTTATCTTTATCCCTTTGCCTTTTTCTCTTTCGTTCCCCTTTTTTATTTTTTAAAAAAGACAAAAAAAAAATTTTTTAGCAGGTTTTATTTACGGGACAGTTTTTTCCGGACTTCAACTTCATTTTCTTTATAATTTATCAAAAATTGAAAAAGAATCAGCCTTTTGGATATTAATCGGAGTTTCTATTCTTTTTTTGTTTCACGGGCTCTATTTCGGGCTCTTCACATTTTTTTTCAAAAAATTTCATAAAAAACCTCTCGGGGTTTTAGCAATTTCCCTTCTCTGGGTTTTTCTGGAGATAATAAGGGCAAAAGGCGAAATCGGTTTCCCCTGGATTGTTCTTTTCTTGTCCCAAAAAAACAATTTACCTCTTATTCAACTTTCCGAATTTACAGGACCATTTTTTATAAGTTTTCTAATCATATTTTTCAATGTTTCTTTATTTTCAAAGAAAAAAACTTATATTATATCTTCTTTTTCTGTTCTTATCATTTGTGAAATTTTTGGGTTTTTATTGTTAAAAAGAAATCTAAAATATTTTGACAAAATAAGGGTCGCAATTTATCAACCGGATATTCCCCTTACCTCTTCTATAAATGAGGAATTCAGGGCTTGCTCAAAAATCTATGATTCTCTTGCGGTTAAAAATGTTTATCTTTCAATATTTCCGGAATCTTCTATTCCTTCCTTTGCAAGGTATGATACAGTTGTAAGAAAAATTGTTAAAAATTTTGTTAATAAGACAAACTCATATTTAATATTCGGAAATGCGGATGCTATAAAGATTAAAGGTAAATATAAATTTTATAATACTGCTTTTCTTGTGAATAAAAAGGGGCAAATAATTAATTATTATTATAAAACCCATCTTACACCTTTCGGAGAAGCATTGCCTTATGATGAGAGATTTCCGATTTTAAGGAAACTTCAATTCGGACAAGGCAATTATTCAAGGGGTAAAGAATTAAGAATTTTTGATTTAAAAAGATTTAGGGCATTTGTTCTTATATGTTTTGAGTCCATATTTACAGAAATCTCAAGGGAGGCGGTTAAAAAGGGAGCAAATGTTTTAATAAATATAACAAGTGATGGATGGTTTGGGCCCTCACTGGGACCCAGGGTTCACAGGGACCTTGCAATTTTCAGAGCAATTGAAACAAGGAGGTATATATTAAGGTCTGCAAGAAGCGGAATAAGTTGTATAATTGATGAAAAAGGTAGAATTTTAAAAGAGATTCCTCTTTTTAAAAGGGGAGTTTTGACTTATGAAATTCCGGTTTTTAACTATTTAACCTTTTATGTAAAATACGGAAATTTAATAGAAATTTCTTTTATTTTATTTTTTATCATTTTCTGGATGTGTTCTTTGTTTTTTAAAATTTAAAAATGAACAAAATTATCTGCCCGGTATGCAGGAATAAAGATACAGTTCTTTTTTTAAAATTAAAATTCAGAAACATAAGAAAGGCGTTTAGTCTTTATAAATGCAAAAATTGTGCCCTCTTGTTTCAATATCCTCTTTATCCGGATGAAGTTATAAAAAATTTTTACAGAAAGAATTATTATTTTTTTTTAAGGGACGAAAATTATGAATTTAAAAGAGCGGGTATGAATTATGTAAAGATATTCGGACAAAATCTTTTTGAATTTAAAAGAAAAAAAATTATTGAAATAGGGTGCGGAAAAGGATATTTGCTTTATATTTTAAAAAATTTGGGATGTTTTGTAAAAGGTGTAGAAATTTCAAAAGAAGCAAGTTTTTATGCCAAGGATAAATTTAAATTGGATGTATATAATGGAACAATTGAAGATTTTGTTAAGCAGAGTAAAGAAAAATTTGATATAATTTTACTTATCGATGTTATTGAACATATAAAGAATCCGCGTGATTTTTTTAAAAGCATCTCTGAGATTTCCAAAAACCGAAGTATAGTTGTAATAGATACTCCGAATGCTGAATCAAAATATATCTCTTATCATAAAGAAAAATGGTCCGGTTTCAATCCTTTTCATATAAGGATTTACAGTTTAAAAGCTATAAAATCCCTCCTTTGTGATTTCGGGTTTGAAATATTTAAATATTTATATTACGGTGAAGAAAAGGAAAAAAATTTGATGAAAAGAAAAATAAGGGAATTTTTGGATGCATTAAATCTCTCATATCCATGGGATATTACAAAAAAGTTCGTGAAAGAAAAAATAAGGAATCCGGATAAGACATTTGAGGAACTCATTCTTGACTTAAAGAGCGGAAGATTTAAAGTCGAATTAAAGGGAGATAGCAATCTTTTGGTTTTTGCAAGAAAGTGTTAAAATGTCCTTTGAGATTGCGGATGTAATTCTTCTGAGAATGTTATAAACAATTTAGAAAGTATTATAAAACCCTTAATCTAACCCTAAACACCCTTTACAGCAAATCTTTATTGAGAATAAAAATTAATTAACTTTTCAATATAATTTTCAATGTTAAATTTTTCTATTATTTTTTCTCTTGCATTTCTTCCAATTTCTTTTCGTAGATTTTTATTCTTAATCAATAAAATAGTTCTTTTCACAAATTCATTTAAATTCTTATTATTCACCAAAAAACCGTCTTTTTCATTATCAATTATTTCAGGAACAGCTCTTTCTGAGAAGGCAACACAGGGCAGTTCGGATGACATTGCTTCAAGAAGGGAAAACCCCAGGGCCTCTGAGTGAGAAGGGAAGAGAAATATATCAGAACCGCAGAGCAATTCCCTTACATCATGAGAAAAGTTCAAAAAATAAACATCAGGAACATTTAATTTTTTTAATTCCTCAAAATATTTTTTATTTTCAACTGCACCTTTTAAAAAAAGTTTCACATTTTTAAATTCTTTCTTAATAATTTTAAAAGCCTCTATTGCCTCTCTTTGACCTTTCAAAGGATCAAATCTTGAAGTCATTGAAAGGACAATTTCATTTTCTTTTATATTAAATTCTTTCCTGAATTTTTCTCTCAAATTTCTGTTTTTTTTAAAATATTCTGTATCAATACCCGGATAAAGCAAAATGATTTTTCCCTTCCCGACAGGCAGATTTTCTTCAAGTTCTTTTTTTACAGCATTTGATATGGCAAATATTTTGTCAATGTTTTTATACAAAAATCTGTGATAAATATCTTTTTTTGAGATATTCAACCCCATCATGTTTGTGAAGAATTTTTTATGTGCTTTTAAAAATCTTGAGAATATTATGTCCTGTGACCTGAAAAAGTGAATTATTTCATATTTTTCTATTAATGCTTTTAAAAGATTTAATCTTTTAATATTTTTTATTTCTATTTCGGATTTCGGGTTAATACAGATATGCACATTTATACCTTTTTCTTTTAATTTCCGGGCTGTTTTAATTGTATAGATCTCAAGCCCTCCTTTTGATTTCGAATTCAGAAAAAAAAGGATCTTCAATTAGAAAATTTAAATTAAAAAGCGGGCGACGGGATTCGAACCCGCGACCACCAGCTTGGGAAGCTGATGCTCTTCCGACTGAGCTACGCCCGCATTATTAAATTTTATCAGATTTTTTTAATTTTATCAAATTCATAAAAATTTTTAACCCAGAGTCCTATTGCTGTCCAAAATATCGGTCCTAAGAAATACTGGGTTAAAAGTTGCCCTATTGAAATTGATATAATAAGTAATAAAGGAAAGAAAACTCTTGTTTTTTGGGAGGTATGAATAATTCTCAAACTTTTCCAGATTATGGAAAAAAGTAAATAAAAAAGAAGGAATCCGCCGATTAATCCGCAAGCTGCAAACATTCCGAAAAATGTAGAATCGGCTATTGAGACAAAACCGCGAAATTTAATTGATGCCAAGGTAGCGGCTCCGAGACCTACTCCGAAAGGCTTTTCGGTAAAACTCCTTCTTAATATTGTTTTCCATGCATCCAATCTGGGATGAAGGGATGACCCTTTTCTTAAAGGGTCAAGTATACCCTGAAGGAATCTCCCTTGGTATGAAAGCGGATCCAGGGAGGAAGGAACACTTAACAGATTCACCATCAGTATCCAACCTATCATTATGAAAAGGGATATTTTAATAAAACTTTTAAAGTTTTTTGATTTTAAATAAATTATTCCGAAAATTGAGGTAAGAATAAAAGAATATACACCCAACCTTATACCGGAAATTATTATACCGGATAAAAATAAAAATAAAAGTAAAAATTTTAAGTATCTTCTTATAAAAAATAATGTAATTACACATAATACTCCCATAAATTCTCCGAACTCTCCCACACTTGAAAAGAATGAAAAAGGTCTTACGTTTCCTCCTATGATTGCCAGAAGAGATAGGTATTTCTCCTTTATATTTGCTATCCACATTTCTTCAAATGAGAAATATTTTACTTTTAATTGGAAAAAGGCATATAAGAGAGAGATTATTCCCAGTATAAGAAGATAATTTTTCATTTTTTTTAATGACTTCGAATTCACAATAAATACTATATAAGAAAAAAGTGAAGGAATTAAGAGAAATTTAGCACCTCCGAAACCCGCAAGTAATGATTTCTGGAGGGGATTAAAAATTTCCAGAAACATTATAATCTGCAAAAAGAAAAGAATCTTAAATTCCGGAAATTTAAGAATCTCTCTAAAGTTATCTATATTTGATAAAAATATATAAGTAAAAAATAAAAGAACAAGAATATCCGGAACAAGATAAAGTATATCTATGGGTACATACTTTTCATGTAAAAGAACCCACCTTCTTAAAAAGGGCATAAAAAATATATAAGTTAATATGTAATAAAAACCGATTGTTTTATTACAAATTATAAAAATTATTCCGATTGTTATAAAAAAGACAAAGGTGAGTACTCTTATTTTCTGATGAATAAGCATGTAAATGATAAAGATGCTTATAAGCATAATTATGAATACTGCTACAAATTGAATTTCCACATTTCGGAAACTGAATCTATGAGATTTGAATGAACCGATGAGTTGGATGCCTTTTAAATTATTTCTTCTAAACATTTCTTTACCCCTTCTATCATTTTATCTATTGTGAATAATTCTTTATACCTTTTATATCCTCTATCGGATAAATTTTTTTGTAATTTTTTATCCTTATATAAGCGGATAATTTTTTCGCATATATCATTTATACTTTCCTTTTTTGCAAGTAATCCTGCATCCCCGACTATCTCAGGAACAGCCGCAACTGCGGTAGCAACTATCGGCTTTCTAAAAGCCATCGCCTCAACAAGAACGCGTCCGAAACCTTCCCTCTCACGCGGAACATGTAAAAATATATCACATTTTTTATAAAAAGAAAAAACATCATCCCTTTTACCGAAAAATCTCACATTTTTTATGTTTTCTTTTCTTACTTTTTCTATCAATTTCTTTTTAAATTTATCCTCTCCCGGATGTATCGCATCTCCTACAATCCAGAATTCAAAATCTTTTAATTTTTTTGCACACTCAATTATTATATCCTGACCTTTCCAGTGCTGTATATTTCCTACGCTTAAAATTGTAAACTTTTCTTTTTTAATTTCATTATCTATAAACCCGTTCGGAATCCTGATTCCGTTATATACAACCCTTATTTTATTTTTTCCCAAATAAAAGAAATCTTTCACACGCTCGGAAATTGTTATAATCATGAAAGGAAAAATAGCAAATAATCTAAACACAAACTTGGAAACCTCCTCGGGCACATCCCTGAAATGCCATACCAATTTTTTATTCTTTCTCACAAAAGGGATAGAAAAGAATAAATGCATTTTCATTGAATGCGTGTATATCAAATCAGGGTTATATTTCTCAATTATTTTCCTTAATTCTTTCAAAATTTTAATAATTTCTTTTTTAAATAAGGGTAAAAACAATCCCCTTTTGACCCTCCATATATCCGAATCAGGTAAGGGAAGCTCAAAAAGGGTTATATTTTGCTTTTTAGCCATTTTCCATAGTTCCCCTTTTCTTGTTAAAAGAGCAACTTCATATTTATCTTTTATCCCTGTTAAAACATCCCACATGCTTCTTTCACCGCCTATATAATAAGGAGAGTGTGTAGCAAATAGAATTTTTTTCATTCCGGATAAAAACCTTCCTTAATCTCAAAATCCTTTATATTCTTTAATCTTTCATTTCTGAACTCCTTCGGAACAGGGAGATTATCAATTATACATTCTGCAAGTATTTCAGACAGAGCAGGCGCTCTCATTATACCGAGTCCATTAAATCCACAAATGATGTATAAATTTTCAAAATTTTCTATTTTACCTATAATGGGCTTTTTATCAGGGGTCGCAAGACACAAACCCGCCCATCCCCCTTTATATTCTGAATCTTCAAATTCTTTTGAAATTTTTGAAACCTTCTGCGCAATTTCAAATATAAATTCATCATCATTTGAAGGATTGTAATTTGATATATTTGCTTCTTTTCCCTCTGTTCCATCACCGACAAGAATTTCGTTTTTTATCTCCTTTCTCATATAAATATTATAATCAAGGTCATTAAAAATAGGAAAATCAACATCTTTTTTTAAAATCAAAATCCCTGCCTGTGTTCTGTAAGGTTTTACTTTTAATTCAATACCGATTTTTTTTAAAATCTTTTTACTCCATACACCTGCTGATATTACATAAATATCAAAATAAAATTTTCCCCTTGAAGTTGTGATAGATTCGACTCTTTCGTTTTTTATATTTAAATTTTCTATTTTATAAAAGAATTTAAAATCATGTCCTTTTTTGCGGAGATAGGAATAAACAGAATATAAGAGTTCACCGGTATCCACATAAATTCCGTCATCGGTCCTTAAATATTTTTTTTCTTCATTAAAAAAATCATATTTATTTTTAATTTCTTTAAGACTCAAAATTTCAAACCCTATGAATTTTTTCTTTAATTTTTCCTGAAGTGTATCTATTAATTTTTCATCTCTGCTTGCACTTATTGTTTCATATTTTTTCAAAAACTTAAATTTGTTTTTCTCATTTATTTCATTTAAGATTTTTTGTGTCCTTTTTGAGAGTTCAATATCAATTTCATCAAAAAGATGAGTAACAACAAGACCTGCGCTTCTTCCTGTTGCTCCTGAGGCAATAACCTCTTTATCAAAAACCGTTATTTTATCTGCTCCGAATTTATCAAGAAAATATGCTGTTAAAACACCTGCTATTCCTGAACCGATTATACATACTCTCAGATTACTCAAGACTTTTTCAATGCATTATCAATATCCCTTATTATGTCTTCTATTTTCTCAATCCCGACCGAAATTCTTATAAGACCAGGATCAATACCCGCTTTTAGAAGTTCTTTTTCTTCCATTGTGGAATGTGTCATTGAGGCAGGATGTTCAACGAGTGTCTCAACCGCTCCGAGACTGACTGCTTTTACGCATAATTTTAAAGAATCTATGAATTTAATTGCTCCCCTTTTTCCGTTTTTATGAATAAATGAAAGCATACCCGAAAACCCTTTTTTCATCTGTTTTTTTGCTATTTTATGTCCCCAGAATGAAGGTAACCCCGGATAAAACACCTCTTTTACTTTCGGATGTTCCTCAAGAAATTTTGCAAGTAAAAGTGCATTTTCGGAATGCGCTTTCATTCTTATTGCAAGTGTTCTAATTCCTCTTAAAACAAGCCATGCATTGAAGGGAGATATTATTCCTCCCAGATGCGCCTTTTCTTCCTTATCAATTTCTTCAATCAGTTCCTTTTTTCCTATAAGGGCTCCTCCGATTAAATCCGTATGCCCTCCTAAATATTTTGTGAGAGAATACAATGAAATATCTGCCCCCAATTCCAAAGGTCTTTGATGATAGGGGGTTGCGAAGGTGTTATCAACCGCAAGGTAGATGTTTTTCTTTCTTGCAATTTTGGAAACTTCCTCAATGTCAATAACATCCATTGTAGGATTTGTGGGAGTTTCAATATAAATCAGTTTTGTCCTTTTATCAATTTCCTTTTCCAATTTTTTCACAAATTCCTTTGCTTTTATTCCTTTAAATTCAAAAAGTCCTTTATTCTCCAGTCTCTTAAAGAGTGCGTAAGTTCCTCCGTATACAGGGTCAGAAAATATCACTTTTTCTCCTTTTTTCAATAAGCCTATAATAAGTGAGGAAATAGCAGCCATACCCGACGCAAAGCAAATAGCCTTTTCCCCTCCCTCAAGTTCGGCAAGTGTTTTTTCAAGAATTTCTATTGTCGGATTTGAAAGTCTTGTATAAATATAACCATCTTTTTTACCTTCAAAAAGTTCTCCTCCTTCTTCTGCTGATTTAAAGTAAAAGGTTGAAGAAAGGTGAATCGGAGGTGCTATGTCTCTTAATTCATATTCTATTTTAGCACCGTGCACACACTTTGTTTCAAAATTTGTTTCTTTCATTACCCCTCCCGTAGGGAATTAGAAAGGGATTTAAACCCTTCCCCAAATTTTTTCGAGTTCATAAGAAATTTCTCCTAAGGTGCAGTTCATTCTTGCGCAGTTTAAAATAAATTTCATCAAATTTTCATTTTCAGAGACGGCTGTTCTCAGCTCTTCAAGTGCAATTCGCACCCCTTTTTCATCCCTTTTCTTTCTGAATTTTTTTATTTTTTTTATCTCCTCTTTCTCTCCTTTGCTTTTAATTTTAAAAATTTTAATTTTTTTAATTTTTTCTCTTTTAAATACATTAACACCTACAATTTTTTTCTTCCCCTCTTCCACTTCCCTTTGTTCTTTATAAGCATTTTCTTCGATCCATCTTTGGAAATAATTCCTTTCTATACATTCTGCTGCTCCCCCTTTTTCTTCAATTTGTTTTAATAAATCAAAGATTTTCCCTTCCAATTCCCTTGTTAATTTTTCAACATAATAGGAACCACCGAGAGGGTCAACCGTTTCCGGAATACCTGTTTCGTATGCGAGAATTTGCTGGGTCCTTAAGGCTATAAGTGCCGCTTCTTCGGAAGGGAGTGAAAGGGCTTCATCAAAACTGTTCGTGTGCAGACTCTGTGTCCCTCCGAGTACAGCAGCCATTGCCTGATATGCGGTTCTTATTATATTTAACATAGGCTCCTGTGCCTGCAGGGTTGAACCTGCTGTCTGAGTATGAAACCTTAAATGCATTGCCTTTTCATCTTTAACATTGAATTTTTCCTTTACAATTTGAGCCCAAACTCTCCTTGCTGCTCTGAATTTTGCAATTTCTTCAAAGAAATTATTATGCGAAGCAAAGAAAAAAGAGAGTCTTTTTAAAGCAAGTTCAGGGTCAACTCCCCTTTCCGCAAGCCCTCTCACATATTCAATTGCATCAGCAATTGTAAAAGCGACTTCCTGAACCGCACTTGCTCCCTTTTCCCTGTAATGATAACCGCTTACAGAAACCGGGTAAAACTTCGGGACATTTTTAAAAGAGAATTCCATCACATCAAGTGCGAGTCTCAATGAATGCCTGACAGGATAAATATAATTTCCCCTTGCTGCAAATTCTTTCAAAATATCATTTTGTAATGTACCCCTGAGATTTTTCCATTCAATTCCTCTCTCCTCTGCTATTACAAGATAAAAGGCAAAAAGAATGCCTGCTGTTGCGTTTATTGTCATGGAAAGAGAAATCTTCTCTATATCAATATCTCTTAATACCCTCTCCATTGATTCTTTGCTCCATATTGAAACACCTACCCTTCCCACTTCCCCTTTTGAGAGATGATGGTCAGGGTCATACCCGAGTTGGGTAGGCAAATCAAGTGCTAAGGAAAGCCCTGTCTGCCCCTCTTTTATCATTTTTTTAAACCTTTGGTTTGTTTCTTCGGGTGTCCCGAATCCTGTGTATTGTCTCATTGTCCACAATTTTTTAATATACATTTCAGGATAAATTCCGCGTGTGAAAGGGTATTTACCGGGATGAATATCTCCTTCTAAAAATTTACAATCACTTAAATCCTCATCTGTAAAATAAGGTTTATTTTTCATCTCCTTTTATGATATAAAGAATTTCTCCCCTTTTAACTGTTTTATTCTCTTTTGCTTCTGCTTTGATTATCTTTCCGTTTATTTTTGCTTTAATTTCATTTTGCATTTTCATTGCTTCAATTACACACAGGGATTCGTTCTCATTTACATAGTCTCCTTCCTTTTTAAAAACCTTTACAATTTTTCCGGACATGGGAGAGATTATTTTTCCGTCCGAATCCTCTTTTCCTTTCTCCTTAAATGTTTTTCTTTCCTTTTTTATTAAGTAAAAACCTAAGGGAGTGTATAAATTATATATATCTTTGTTCTTTTCTATATAAAAAGTAAAAAAACTGTTATTTTTTATTACTACTTTTAAAGGTGTACCCGGGATATCCTCAATTTTTCCATTCATTCGAGCCCCTGAAGATTGAGAATTGTTCCTTTATCAGAGATGATCACTTTCACTTTATCGGACAATTTATCAACATAAAGGTAATTTATGTATTCCGGATGTTTTTCCAGTTCTTTGCTTATGATTTTTATTGCTTCTGCCTTTCCTTCTGCTTCTATTTTTATTCTTTCTGCCTCTTTTCTTTGTTTTTCAAGTAAGTATTCCATCCTTTCTGCTTCCTGTTGTGCTATCTGTTTCTCTTCAATTGCCTTTGCAAAATCGGGAGTGAAGTGAACATCCCTTAATATTACTGCTTCAATTAAAAACCCATCCTTTTCCAGTTTTTCTTTAACCCTTTTCTCAATTTCCTCTTGTATTTCCTCCCTTTTTGAAGAATATATTTCGGTGACCGAATGCGAGGAAATTACATGTCTTACTTCTGACCTTATTGCAGGTCTTATTACCTTTTCATCGTAGTCGGGTCCGATATTTTTATGGACTTTTATAATATTTTCCTTCGGAATCCTATACCAGCATGTTAAGTCAAGACCGATCTGAAGTCCTTCTTTTGTAGGTGACCACAAGGAGTCATCGATGTTTTTTTTCTTCCCTTCTCCTTTTCTTGCTGTCATTGTATATTCTTGTCTTCTTATATTATACAGATAAGTTTTATAAAAAAATCTCGGGACGAACTGGAGTCCTTCGCTTTTAACCCCGTATTTTTTGGTGAAAATATTGAAGGTAAGAAGTGCATACCCGATAGGGACTTCTCTAAAACTTGAAATTATATAAAAAAATAAGACAGCACCTATTATTATAAAAATGAGTCTCGGGGTAAATTCCAGTTTTCTTACAGGGATTATTTCTCCCCTTCTTTCTGTTAAGACTACTTTAAATGCAAATTTATAAATCAAGTATGCGATTAGCCAGAATAAAATTATTAAAATTAAAAGTTCAAACATTTTTCCTCCTTGTTGAAATTTTTTTGATTTTATATTATAATGAAAAAATGGAACATAAGTTCAATTCTTATAAAAAATTTGAAAAAATTTATGCTCGGTAGAAAAAAAGGATTGCTCGGAGTTGATATAGGTTCTTCAAGTGTTAAAATTTCCCTCCTTGAAGGAACAAAGGAGGGTGCGAAGGTAAAGGATTTATGGATTTCTCCTTTGCCTCCTGAAGCGATAGCAGAAGGTGATATTATGGAAAGGGATGCTGTGGTTGAGACTTTAAAAAGATATATTGATGAAAAAAAGCCTTCTACCAAAAATGTTGCTTCTTTTATTCCCAATCCCAGAGCTTTAAATATTAAAAGAATAAAAATGGACAAACTGCCACCCGAAGAAGTAAAGGAACAGATAAAATGGCAAGCAGAGCAGTATTTCGGTCTTGACCCGACCGAGATTTCTGTAGATGGAGATATTGTGGATCCGGATGTAAGCGAGACTGAAATAGAGGTAATGCTTGTTGCAGCAAGAAATGATGCTGTATTGGATTATGTATCGGTCCTCAAATCATCGGGACTTGCACCGAAGGTACTTGATGTTCATGTGTTTGCCTTATACAATGTTTTCGAATTCAATTATCCTGATATAGCGAAATCCGAGGATATAAACGGTGTGCTTCATATCGGTAAGAATTTTTCCACTGTTTTTTATTTTGCAGGCAAGGGTCCTTATCTTATAAGGGACATTCGCATAAGTATCAGGGATTTAATCAATATGATGCAAGAAAGACTTGACCTCTCTTATGAGGACAGTGAGGCAATAATAAAGGGTGAAAAAGAGGCTTCCTCTGCGATGACATTTGAAATTTATAGGGAATATACTTCACGTGTTGCTGATGAAGTCAAGAAGACTTTTCCTTATATTGAGAAAAAAGAGACCCCTGACAGAATTTATGTTTCAGGGGGAGGTTCTCTTGTGCCTGAGTTTATTCAGAATCTTGCTGAGGAACTCGGAGTGCAGACAGAGAGGATGAATCCTTTTGAGAGAATTTCATTATCCGACGAATTTTATGAACTCGGAACACCGGAAATATTAGGAGCACTATTTGCTCCTTCACTCGGATTATCATTAAGGGGGGTTTTATGATAAAAATAAATCTTTTACCGCCCGAAGAAAAAATAGAAAGAAAAATAAAGATCACTTTGCCCCCTATAGGAATATATGAAATTGCAGGAACTCTTATACTTCTGGTTTCCCTCCTCTGGACATTCTTTTCCTGCAGTACCACAAAGGCAAAAATTTCCGATTTACGCAACAAAATAAAAAGGGATAGCACGGAACTTGCCTCACTTAAAGAAGTCCAGAAAAAAGTGCAAATGCTTGAAAAAACAAAAAATGATTTCCAGAGGAAGGTTAACATTGCAAAGAGACTTTTGTCAAGCATAAATACCGAAGTGATGATTCTTGACGAACTTTCAAAGGCGCTTCCGGATTATGTGTGGCTTAAATCTTTTACTCATACCGGGAATATGGTAAAAATTGAAGGAGCCTCCTTTTCCAATCTTTTCATCGCGGACTTTATTCAAAATCTTAAAGCTTCTCCTGTTTTCAGTAAAGAAATTATACTTGAGAAAATAAGTGTTTCCAAGGAAGGCGAGTCCGAATATTTGGCGTTTTCTTTACGGGTACCTGTAAAAATGGGTTTACTTTCTCAACCAACGGAGGGCAAGTAAAATGGATAATAAATTAAAATATTTCATAGTTACTGCTGCCTTGGGAGTGATAATCTTTGCGGTCTATCATTTTTTCTTTTATAACAAGATGAAAGCAAAAATTGAGAAACTTGAGAAGAAATATCAGAGAATAAGCATGGACTTACAGACAGCCCGCCTTGCTGCAAACAGGTTACCTCAGCTTGAAATTGAGATAAAAAAACTTCAATATCTATGGGAAAAGGCGATAAAACTTTTACCTACCAAAGAAAAGCCCGAAGAAATTATAAATCTTTTACAACAGAGAGCAACACAAAACGGAGTGAAGATTAACAAATTAACCAGGAATGCACCCGTAGCAAAAGGGGAATATACAGAGCTCCCCTATTCTTTGGAAGTAACTGCAAATTATCATGACCTTGTAAAATTTATTTCCGAACTTTCTACACTTTCAAGACTTGTTACGGTTGAAGGAATAAAAATTACGACTTCAAAAACGGATGAGAAGACATGTAGTGCTTCATTTGTTGCAAAGTTTTACTCTGTAGGAACAGCAGCCGGTGCAAAGGTTGAAAAAAAGAAAGGAGTAAAACCTAAAAAAGGAAAAAAGAGGAGGAAGAAATAATGACAAAACAATTGAAACTTTTTCTGGTTTTGGTTCTGTTTATGACTTTTGTTTCATGTAAAAAGAAAAAAGTGGTTAAAAAACCCGAAGAAGGTATAAAAAGTGTTCAACCGCAAAAGGGATTTGTTCTCGGTCAGGAAATAGATACAACAGAACTAAAAAAAGAGCTTTTACCCAAGGGTTACAATTATGAACCTGGGGGAAGAAGGGACCCGTTCGTTTCACTTATCGGAAAAGGTTATCAACGAGGAGAGGAGGAGGTTATAGACCTTTCCAATTTGAAACTTGTAGGAATAATGAAAGGACCTAAGGGTGCTGTAGCCTTATTTGAGGCACCCGATGGAAGAAGTTATACGGTAAGACAGGGAGACGCGGTCAGAAATGGGTATGTAAAAGAAATCACGGATAAAGAAGTTATAGTTGAGGTTACTGCATACGGTGTTCCCATAACAGTAAAATATGAATTAAAGAGAAGCAAATTAAAATAAAATGTGCGGTATTGTCGGATATATCGGAAATAAAGATGTAGATAGTGTAATTCTTGTCGGTCTTGAGAAACTTGAATACAGGGGTTATGATTCTGCAGGATTTGCAAGTATTATTGATGGTGAGTTATTGATAAAGAAAAAGAAAGGCAGGATAAGAGAACTTGCTGCGCTCTTAAATGGAATTCCTATTTCTTCGAATATCGGAATAGGGCATACAAGATGGGCAACACACGGAAAACCTACGGATGAAAACGCACATCCTCATACGGATTGTAAAAAGCTTTTTGCAGTTGTTCATAACGGAATAATTGAAAATTTCAGGGAATTAAGAAAAAAACTTGAGAAAAGTCATAAATTCATCTCCACCACTGATACTGAGATAATTGTGCACCTGCTTGAAGAGAATTATGAAGGTAAATTTTTAGAATCCGTATTAAAAACAATCAAATCTTTGGAAGGTTCGTTTGCACTTGCTATTATAAACAGAAACCATCCCGAAATGCTTATAGGAGTGAGAAAGGGTTCTCCTTTAATTGTAGGGATAGGAAAGGATGAGAATCTTCTTGCATCGGATATTCCTGCCATAATTTCTCATACAAGAAGAATAATTCCTATGGAAGATGGTGAAATTGCTGTGCTTACGCAAAATAAAGTTGAGATATACGATTTTGATGGAAAAAGAAAAAGAAGGAGGTCGGTTTATATAGAATGGGAAGAAGATATGATAGAGAAAAGGGGTTATCCGCATTTTATGCTTAAAGAAATTCATGAACAGCCGAGGGTAATAGAGGATAATTTAATCAGGGTTATAGAAGAGGGAAAAGTCAGGATTCCTTCCGAAGAAGTAAAAAACCTTTTGATAAATTCAAAATATATAATAATTCAGGCTGCAGGCACGAGTTTTCATGCGGGATTATACGGAAAATATTTGTTTGAAAAATATATGAAAACATTTACCGAATGTGAATTATCATCGGAATTCAGATATAAAGAACTTATTACCGATGCAAAAGCCCTCTGTATAGGAATTTCACAATCAGGGGAAACAGCAGATACGCTTGCAGGGATTCGTAAAGCAAAAGAATTGGGTATTCCCATTTTGTCCCTTGTGAATGTCAGAGGAAGCACAATTGACAGGGAATCGGATGTTACGATTTACATAAATGCAGGACCGGAAATAGGGGTTGCTTCTACAAAGGCATATACTGCACAGCTATTTAATCTCCTCGTTATGGCAATTGATGTAGGAAGAGAGAAGGGGACTTTAAAAGAAGAGGAAGAAAAGGAAATTATAAAGGAATTAAAGCAGATTCCTGATAAAATGAGATATATTTTGGGAAGGGAAGATGAAATATCCCAGATAGCCAAAAAATATTACAATGTTAGAAATACGATGTTTCTCGGAAGGGGCTTATTATATCCGACCGCACTTGAAGGTGCTTTAAAATTGAAAGAAATTTCATATATTCATGCTACGGGTTATGCAGCAGGTGAAATGAAACATGGACCTATCGCCTTAATTGATGAAAATTTTCCTGTCATTGCGATTGCTCCGAAGAATGAACTGTACGAAAAGATGATGTCAAATATTGAAGAAGTAAAAGCAAGGGAGGCACCTGTTATCGGCATCGGAACAGAAGGAGACCAGGATTTAAGAAAAATCTGTGATGATTTCATTCCCATACCCCACATACATTATCTTCTTCAGCCCTTAATTGCAATTGTACCGCTTCAATTACTTGCCTATCATATCGCACTTTTAAGGGGTTGTGATGTGGATAAACCGAGAAACCTTGCCAAAAGTGTGACTGTTGAATAATCGGTGAATTTCCGGGTACGGAAGGGTGAAACAACGGATGAGGCAAACTAAGAGCGATGGGGGAGTAACATTCTTGTTGCGAATTTTAAGGCAGGAGCAACTGTAGGGGCGATTTCCGAATTGCGGATTTGAGAGCTTATATTGGGTAATATTATGAAATCGGGAAAATCAGGAGGATTATATCTTCATTTACCCGTAAAATATTACTTCGGAATCGGAATATGGGAGAAAAAACTTTCGGATTTGTTACCTTTGCTCGGAAAAAGGGTTCTTTTAATCACAGGCAGAAAATTTGCACAAAAACACGGATATGTGGATAAAATAAAAAACATATTTGAAAGTTGTAATATCAAATTTTTCCATTACAATAAAATATCTCCTAATCCTAAGACTCATGAAATAGAAACCGCAGGAGAACTTGCAAGGAGGGAAAAGATAACAGGACTTTTGGGTTTCGGAGGAGGAAGTGTAATGGATGCAACAAAGGCAATCTCAATGTCTGCGGTAAATAAAGATAAAATATGGAGTTACACCATGAGACAAAAAACACCAGAAATTTCTCCTCTCCCTTTCGGTCTTATACCAACAACTCCTGCTACGGGTTCTGAACTTAATTCCTCCGCAATCATTACAAATACCCGCGAAAAAAGAAAATGGGGAATTTTGATGATAGCATTTTCCCGAAATTTTCAATTGTGGACCCCTTACTTTCAAAAACTCTTGATTTAAATTATTTATCTCTATGTGCAATTGACATAATTACCCATATGTTAGAACCCTTTATAACAGGGTTTTATAAAGCGGAAATTCAAAGGGGCATAGCCAAATTTTTTATAAAAAAAACAATTGACACAATCAGAGCATTAAAAAAAGAGCCGAATAATACAGATTTAAGGGGAAACATGCACATTTTATCTGGTCTTGCCCTTTCAGGAATTGCAACAAGGGGAACGGGAGGTTTTCATGAATTGCACTGGCTGGAACATATTGTATCAGGTTTTTTTGATAATGTTTCACATCCTGCAGGTCTCTCAATTCTTCTTATTCCTTGGTTAAAATACAGATGGGAGAAAAATAAAGAAAATATAACTGATTTGTTTTCATTTATACTTCAAAAAGAAAATGTTAAAAAAGAAGAAATTTTTGAATATCTTGATAAGTTTTATAAAGAAATAAATCTGGAAAGGAGTTTCAGGAAATACGGAATTAATGAAAAAGACATTGATAATTTTGTAAAAGAATATGCATTTCTTACCGCTAAATTTCCGAAATTCTTTCCGGAAAAAATTGATGAAAAGAATTTAATAAAAATTTTTGAACAAACATTATTATAAAGGAAAATTTAAAAAAACATGTTTACATCCTTGCTCATGAAATAGGGGAAAGGAATGTTTTTAAATATGAGAATTTAAAAAAAGCAGAAAATTATATAAGGGAGGAATTAAAAAAATTAAATTTTGATTTAAATGAAATATTTTACAAATCTTACGGTTTTGATGTTTGCATATTTGAAATTAAAAGAAAAATTTTAAAAGGCAAAAAAATTTTTATTATCGGCGCGCATTATGATACGGTTATGGGTTCTCCTGGTGCCGATGATAATGCAAGCGGTGTAAGTTTATTGCTTGAAATAGCAAAGTTTTTTTCCGATAAAGATTTAAATATTGACTTAAGATTTTTATTTTTCCCGAATGAGGAGCCCCCTTTTTTTGAGACAAAAGAAATGGGTTCGGTGGTTTATGTGAATGAAATATTAAAAAGAGAGGAAAAAGTGGAATTAATGATTTGTTTGGAATCAATCGGGTATTTCAGGGAAGAAGAAAAAACCCAGGAATATCCTTTTCCTTTAAATTTATTTTATCCTGATAAAGGGAATTTCATAGGTATTGTGAGTAATTTAAAATCAAAAAGGTGGATGAAAAAGTTGGTGGAAGTATTTAAAAGGAAAACTAATATTCCTGTTCAGTATATTGCTTTTCCGCCCGTAATCCCCGGAATGACCTTTTCCGACCACTCTGCCTTCTGGAAAGCAGGATTCAACGCACTTATGATAACCGATACCGCTTATTTAAGGAACCCGAATTATCATACCGAATTTGACCTCCCCGAAACACTTGATTATAATAAATTATATGAGGTTTTTAAAGGACTTGAAATTTTTTTAAAAAAATTGTATAATATAAAACATAAAAGGTGATATACAAATTGTAGGGGTCCGAATCCCCTTAACCAGAGGAGTATAAAATATGGTAAAACTCCTCCTAATAATGCTTTTTAGCGGAGTATCAAATGAGAGCATCCCCATCAGTATGGTGGGATTAAGGTTTGACCCGTTGAAGGACGGAGAACCTGTGATACCTGCTGCTTTGAAGGCTGAGGAGAAGGGAACTTGTCTTTACATTGTTCAGTTTACAGGTCCCATCAGGCAGGAGTGGAAACAAGCCTTAAAGAATAAGGGGGTAGAAGTCTACGGTTATATTCCTTATTATGCTGTATTTGCGAGGATGGATGCAAGTAAGAAGAAAGAAGTTTCGTCTCTTCCTTTTGTGAGGTGGGTCGGACTTTTTCATCCTTATTATAAAATTTCTCCGAAGGTATTGAATCCTGAGCCTATAAAAGAATCGCGCGGGACGCTTATAAAGGGAAAGGGATGGAAGCATTATGAGGATCCTTTATATGTTGATGCTCCGAATTTAAAGAGTTATGTTTTATATGGTCTTCCTTATGTTGATTGGTCATCTGTTGCGGTGCAGGTAATGGGCTTAGGAGGCGAAGTGAAGAAGGTTGAGGGAATATTTCCCGGTAGAATGATAATATGGGCTCCTCCTTCTGTAATAAATGACCTTGCAAAGATTGACGGAATTTATTACATTTATCCTTATCATCCAAAAACTTTTCTTAATAATACCACCAAATATGTTATACAAAGTTACATATTGACAGTTGGTCCTGATGACTGGCCTGATGCAACCGCGGATACGGTTCTTTCCGGAGCATTGCCCATTTGGGACCATAATATAAAGGGGCAGAAACAGCTTGTTACGGTAATGGACACAGGGGTTGATGATGCTTCTTGTTGGTTTGTTGACCCTCTTGGGAATCCTATAGGTCCAAATCATATAGTGCTCAGACAATACACAGATGAGGGTGGAGATTTAATAGATGACCAGACTTGCGGACATGGAACACATGTTGCAGGAACCGTGGCGGGAGATCCGACACGTGGAACTGGAGGAGTAGGAGAGCCAGGATTTGACTATGCAGGAAATGCTTACATGGCAAAAATATATGTTCAAGATATTGGATATGCAAGAGGAACATCGTGTGTATTAAATATTTTATCTTTTGCTACTTCTGCTCAAGTTGCCCATGATACCGTACCACTGGCAAACCATAGCGGTGCAAGAATTCACACAAATTCATGGGGATATGGAAGCACAACAGCAGGAGATTATAATTATGAAGCAATAGATGTAGATGCTCTTAGTTTTTTACTCCCGTATCAAGATTTTCTTTTCACTTTTGCAGCAGGAAATGATGGCCCGGCTGACAGTTCGGTGACACCCCCCTCAACTGCAAAGAATTGTATTTCAGTGGGTTCAACATACAGGTATAGTTATGATTCAAATTCGGATACATTATCTGCTTTTTCGTCAAGGGGACCTACGGATGATAACAGGTTCAAGCCTGATTTAACTGCACCCGGTGGAAGATATACAGAAGACCCAGTTACTCCTTACAGGGGAGATTGGAGGGAGTTCATTCTTTCTGCATATCCCAATAGTGCAACATCAACTTGCGTAAGCGCCGGAATGATGGGAACTTCAATGGCAACACCTGCGATGGCGGCTGCTGCTGCAATGGTGAGGCAGTATTATGAAAAGGGATTTTATCCATCCGGTGATTCCTCTGCTGTTGATTCATTTAATCCTTCCGCAGCGCTTGTTAAAGCTACACTTATTGTTTCAGCAGAAGATATGAAAGCGGATAGTGCCGGAATAGATCATTCCATTCCTAATTTTGAAGAAGGTTTCGGAAGAATAAAGCTTGACAGTGCTTTGTATTTTTTGGGGGACCTAACGAAGTTGCTTGTTCAGGATACAAGGATAGAGACAAATTTGGTCTGGATCATCGGAGACCCCACAACCCCTACTTATGAGCAAAAACCTTTGGATGCTCCTCGTTTGTTAACTACAGGGGATGCTGATACTTTTGGGATTGAGGTGCTTTCTGATACTGTGCCCTTCAAAATCGCGCTTGTCTGGAATGATACAGCAGCAGCTGCGCTTGCTGCTGTTACCCTTATTAATGACCTTGACTTAATAGTAATAGACCCTGCTGGGGTTGAATATCACGGTAACGATCTTACGAATGGACAATCAAATCCCGGTAGTGTGGTCTTTGACAGAAGAAACAATGTTGAAATTTTCCAAGACACGCTCCCCGCGGTAGGGACATGGCTTGTAATAGTGAGTGCATTTCAGGTTGCAACATCTCAACCCCAACCTTATGCAATTGCTGCGATAGGAGATATTGCATGGGCAAATATTGTTGGTATTAAGGAATGCTGGGTATCTGCCTATGTTAAATCGGATGGAATACTTTTGAAATGGACTGGAAATGAGAAGTCTTTATATAAAATTGAAAGAAAAACAGAAGGTGAAAAGGACTTTATAAAAATTGCAGAAGTGCGGGCTACGGAATATCTCGATAAAGATGTGAAGGAGGGATTTATATATGAATATAAAGTTTTTAAAGGAAAGAAACTCATAGGTAAAGTAAAGGTCACATTTAAAGGTCTAAAAACACAGCTTTATGCTCCGAAACCTTCCTTCTTAAAAGCAGGGGAAAAGATTCAGATTTCATACACACTTGCAAAAGACGCCTTTGTTGTTTTTAAGGTTTATAATACCGCGGGAAGACTTGTAAGAACTATTACACTCGGAAAACAAAAACGCGGATTTCACTCAATAGATTTTGACGGAAGGGATAATAAAGGCAGACTGTTACCTCCCGGTAAATACTTCTACCGAATGTTTGCGGGAAAGATAACAAAACAGAAACACTTTGTTATTGTTGAATAAAGGTAAGAGATAATATACCTTTACAAGGTTAATCAGATGATGGGTATATTTTTAATATTTTTTATATTTTTCCCCAGGATAGATGTATTTCCGAGGGTGCATGATGTGGGAAAAATATATGAAGGAGAATTAATAAGAGAAGTATTTAAAATAGTGAATACAGGAGATGATACACTTAAAATAGAAAAAGTCGGCACAACCTGTTATTGCACAGCTGCCCTTCTGGACAGGGATTATGTTATAAAAGGAGATACTTTAAAAATGCTTGTTACCGTGGATACAAAAAACAGGGAAGGAGAAATAGAGGAACAAATATTTGTTAAAACAAATGACCCTTATGAGCCCGTTGTGCGCTTAAAGGTTATTGCTACCGTCATTCCGAAACCGAAGCCGGAGATAGAAACTCCCGAAGTTGTTAATGCAGGCTTTCTTTATGTAGGGGAAACAGTAAATATTCCTTTAACAATAAAGAATCCTGGTCTTGCTGACCTTATAATACCGAGGGTGGTCTCTTCACTCAGTTGTGACGTTATTGCAGATTTTCCGTTGGTCGTGCCCCCCGGAAAGAAAAAAATTGTGACACTTCAAATAAAGCCTTTTAAACCGGGTGTTCTGAATGAAGAAATTCGGCTTGTAACCAACATTCGTTATTATCCCTATCATCGCATAAAAGTCACGGGAACGGTAAGAAAATCCTCCTCGGTTGTCTTTTTACCTTTTGTTTTTGATAAAATAAATGATACCCTGTATCTTATAAACCAGACTCAGAATCCTCTTTATATTGAAAATCTTAGCATTACCGATGATATTGTTATTAACTCATCCAAAATTGCTCCGAAAGGGACCTTGAAAGTTTTTATCCCGATTGAGAAATTACCGAAAAAAGGTGAAATAAAGCTTAATTTGCGTTTGCCTTATGAAAAAGAATAAATAATTTGCTTAAAAAAATAGTTTCTTATCTTGAAGAGAAAGCGGAGAAAATTAATGAGATTAATCTTTTATTTTATGTCTTTTCTTTTCTTTATTTAAGACAACTTTTAGAGACAGCTTTGGCATGGAACATGAGAATAGGAACATCTCTAATTTTCTGGAACGGGGTTCGTCTTTTGCTGTTAGATTATCCCATTTTTTATTTGAATGCCTTTTTGCTTATTGCTCTTTTAGTCTCTTGGTTTCTTAAAGAAGACAGAATCAAAATATTAAAACTTGTTTTTCTTTTCACTCCATGGGTCTTATTCCCTCCTCTCTGGGATTTTTTAATTCACGGTGGAGGATTCAAATACTATTACATTATTAAAACCGAAGAAGTTTTAAAAAGTTTATTAAAAGACCCTTGGACCCAGTACGGACTGGGGTTCTCTCAGGGACAGTTTATTGAAATCGCAGGAGCCTCTGTTTTCGGTTCCCTTTATATTTATTTAAAAAATAAAAAATTGAAAGCCCTTTTATTTTTACCTCTACCTTTCTTAGGGATTGTACTTCTCGGCTCGCCTTTTTATATTTCTTTAAAATTATTCGGAAAAATGGTCTTCGGAAGAGGAGGATTTCTTTATTATAACTTAGATAAAGTTCTTATATATAACATCATTTTACTTATCATACTTTCGGGATTTTTTCAGAATTTTTCTATTTTAAGACTCAATTTTAAATTTACTCCTCTGGTATTTTTTCTCATATTCGGATGGATAACAGCCTGGCATAAGACCGATTTCTGGTCCCTTTCCTTTTTTGATGCCTTTTCCCTTCCTTTAATGATTTTTGTTTTACTTATAGAACGCAATTCCGTTTTATCATGGTTTATTTCCCTTTCCATTTCTTTTGCCTTAGAACAGGTTCCTTTCATATTTTTAACCGGGTATTTTCTTTTTGAATTAGCCTCTATTGATAAAAATATCAAAGAAGGATTACTTTCTTTGTTTGCCTTTTATGCAGGAGCAGGTTTTTTTCTTAAAACAAGGGTTCACTTCGCATATCCCTTTTATTATCCATTTGTTATTTCTTTATTATGGGTCATCTTTTCTAAATTTTTTCAGAAATACAAGTGGGTCTGTATACTTTTACTTTTTACAGGATTTTTATTCAAAAAAAGTTCTATTTTCAAACCTTTTCCTTATATGACCCTTCTTGAAGAAATAGAATATAAATATACTCTCACCCAGGACCCTGCATATTTATACGACTTATGGAGTTTGTATATGAAAATAGGGAAATTAAAAAAAGCAAATGAACTAACAAAATCTTTCCCCTTTGAATATTCTCCTGCTGATTATTACGGTAAAAAAGCAGATATATCTTTATTAAAAGGAGATGTCTTATTAGCAGAGCAAGAGGCACTTAAATCATTACCCCTGGGCAATCCTTTCGCCCTTTTAACACTCGGGCATGTTTATTATATTAAAAATGATTTAGAAAAGGCTTTGAAATATTTGAAAAGAGCACATTCCTTGAAATTAAATCCTGAAAGAAGTTTCTTTCTCTTAATAATGAGTTTTTTAAACAAAGGAGACACTGTTTCTGCTTTAAATACGCTGAAACGCATGGAAAAATGGAATCCAGAAAGTCCGGTTTATAAAAAATTGGCTGAGAAGATATTAATGAAATAAATTCATATAATATTTTTTAATTCCTCTGAATATTTTATTATCTGAAGGGCTTTCTTTTGGATTTGCCGAGCCAGATATACTTCATGATGATTTAAACATTCTTTTATAAATTCAATAAATTTTTTTTCCATTTCAAATATAATTCCGAGTCTTACATCTTCACTCCACCGGTCATACATTTTTTTAAAAGGCTCTCCCCTGATAAGGGAGAATGCTTTTAAGAATTCTTTCTTAGACGATTTCCAGTCATCTGCTCTTTTTAAATTTGCCCGTGAGATCCTCTGTTTAAACTCAGAATAATCAGTGGTGAAATATATTCCTTTATTTATTAAAACCCGAACCCTTCCTCTCCAAGAGATTTTAATGAGGTGTCCGGGAATTTTTAATAATTTTTTCAGTCTAAATAAAACAGCAGATAAACTGCGTGAAGGTTTTAAACTGTTATACCAGAAATTATTATAGAGAGATTTAACAGGAATTTCTTTGCCGGGCTCTCCTGCTCTCAATACAAAATGAATAAGAAAAGCGGCATCCTTGGGATATAATTTTGCTTTTATGCGTTTATGGTTTTTATAAATGACTAAGGGTCCCAAGAATTTCAAGGTATATACAGGTATTTTTTTGTTAAAGATAGGCAATTTCAGGATGAAATGGGGTAACCCTGTATCTTCACCTTTCTCAAGCAGTTTTATAACCGGTAAAGGAAAGAAAAATATGTTAAAATATATAACATCTTCATGTCCCTTTTGTTTTGCAAATTTTATAGCCTTTTTATAAAAACTCAATTTTCCTGTCCTCTGTGCTTCCCTGAGTAAGAACACAATATAGAGATGGGGTATTTTCTTTTCTTTGTTTGTAAAGGGAATGTTTTTATTCATCAAAAGAGCGCAATATAACATGTATTTTCGGAGTCCAAATTTCTCCATGAGCTCGTAATTCTGGTTAAGCAGTTCAATTGCTTGCTCTTCTTTATTAAGTGCTTTATATACAGAAGCCATTTTAAGAGAAGCTACATTTATATAATGAAGATATTGAAGCCTATCAGAAAGGTCAAGGGTTTCGGCGAGATAATGCAAACACTCTTCCAAGTTTCCGCGAAAGAATGCACAGTTTGCTCTTGCAAGTGAGAGAGCCGAGCCGGAACCGACTAAATTTTTTTCTGCTTTTCTTATACATTTCTTTGCCTCATCAACCCTGCCTTTTCCGGAAAGGGAGACTGCAAGTTTTTGTAAAATAATCCCCCTCATTTCGCCCTTTTCTACTTTAAGGAGTCTTTTCAAAATATTTATATTTTCACCGCATTCCCTGAGGTGTGAATGAAAAGAAGCAATCGCGCGTTCATAAAAAGGATAAGGAAGAAGGGGAAGCAATTCTTTACATTTTGATAACATTTTATATGCTTTTTCCTCATCACATAGAAAAGAGGCAGTGGCCCCGATATGAAAATAAAAAATGAATTTAAGAGCAGGCTCCTTTATTCCGGACATCTTTTTTTTGAGAAGAGGTAAAAGTTTTTCCAATTCCCTTATATTGCCCATCCAGTGAAGTGTAAGAATCTCCAAGAATAATGTTTTAAGCGCAGAATAGTTTAATCCCTTCTTTTCAAATTTTTTTCTTAAATTCTTCAATTTTTCATAATATTCGGGAAACGGAATCTCCCTGAATAAAATTGAAAGTTTATCAAATTTTCTTCGGTCCGAAAGGTATTCATCCGGAATTTTCTTCAAAATCATAACTTTCGGACAGGATGGCAGATTACTGAGCAATAAACCGGCTTTTTCATAATCACCGTTTTTTACATATTCCTTTACCTCCGAAACAATTTTCATTGACTCTGCTGTTTTTTCTCCGAAAAATTGATATGGATTTTCTCTACTCCTTCCCGTAAGTGCATATCGCTTCCATATATTCCATATCCCTTTTACTGAAATTTCAATTCCATCCTTTTTAAGAATTTCTCTTGCTTTTTTGATAGTTAAAGAGGGGTCCTTTTCTTTCAGAAACATAACCTTGTGTTCAATTTCATCAGATGTTCTGTTCCATGCTCTTTTATATATTCTCTTTCTTTTAAGCCCATCAATTCCGTTTTCTTTATACCATCTCACCCACCTGTGAACCGTTTGATAAGGAATTTTGAAAAAACGGGAAGTCTGTCTCAGAGCCTCTCCGTTTTTTAGATAATATTCTATTATTTTAATCCTTTTTTTAAATAATTCATCCGTTTTGTTCATAAAAAGGCGGAAAATTATAAGGAGATTTCTTTAAAAAAATCAAATAAAAATTTAAATTGATGAAATCATTGAGCCACGAGCAAATCAGAGTATGTAAATAGCCCGATTTTATGAACAATTTGATTTATTATTTTTATATAAGGTTCAAATCCTTTTTAAATTTAGGAGAATTAAAAATGGTGAATATTTTTATAATGTTCTTATTTGTATTTGACACTCCGAATCCTGCCCCGCAAAATGAATTTCTCCCTTATAATAGCCCGAAAATCGTTTCTGAGCATCCTGATTTTTCTTTATTTTCCTCGGTTTTGCCGAAAAAAGAGCAAGTTTTTTTCGGGCTTCCTGAAGATTTTATAGTAAATGATGACACATCAGGATACGGAACCCATCAATATTCACCTGCAATTGCAGTGGATTCCAGGGGAAATTATGTTATTGTATGGAGGGATTCAAGATACGGCGGTGCCCCTTATGTAATTATGATGAGAAGGTTTGATAAATTTGGTAATCCCCTTGGTTCTGCAATTCGTGTAAGTGAAAATCCCTCTATAAATACAGACGAAATGTCTCCTGATGTTGCAATTGACTCTGCTGGTAATTTTGTTGTTGTGTGGCAGGATTCCCGAAATGGAACCATCATGGCACAACGCTTTGATGCGGAAGGAAACAAAATAGGAACAAATTTTCGAGCAGACAATTCTGAGGGAATAAGTACTGGACAGAATTCTCCATCCGTTGCAATGGACCCTGCGGGCAATTTTATAATAGTGTGGCGGGGATATGCAGGCGGTTATTACATATTTGCGCAGATGTGGGACCCTAAAGGAAATCCGATAGGAAATAATTTCAGAGCGGACAATAATCAGGGAGTATCCCCTCAATCATCTCCGGATATTGCTGTTGATTCTTCTGGAAATTTCGTTGTTGTATGGGTGGATACATCGGAAGGCTCAGGGATACTTACTGTCCGTTTTCAAAGATGGCTTAAAGTAGGATTCCCATTAGATGCTGCAATCAGAGCGGATAATAATCAAGGAAAAGCACCTCAATATGACCCTGTGATTGCAATGGACCGCGAGGGCAACTTCGTTGTTGCGTGGAGGGACACAACAGCAGGATACGGACAATGGAGAATCAGTGCCCAAAAATGGTCAGCAGCCGGAAACCCGGTTGACACACTTTTCAGAGCAGATAATTTGGAAGGAACTTCATATCAATATTATCCCTCAACAGCATTTTTACCAAACGGAGATTTCATTATTGCTTGGCAGGACAGAAGCTCCTATCCTTATTTAATAATGGCACAGAGGTGGACCTTTTGGACAAATACCCCGATTGGGACAAATTTCAGGCTTGATAACGGCGAGGGAACCGGTATCCAGTCTTATCCGGATATAGCATTCCTCTCGGAGATGGACAGATTCATAGGTGTGTGGCAGGATAGAAGAATCACTGGGTCAATATATCGGATATACGGGCAAATATGGGATTCTACGGTTGCATCAGGAAGTAATATATTGATTGATGAGAACAAAGGAGATATATATCAGTATTATGCAAGTTGTGCCATGGATTCCGCAGGGAATTCGGTTGTAGTATGGGTAGATTACAGAGAAGGCTCGGCTTATATTTATGCTCAGAGATATGATGTTAATGGAAATCCTATCGGCACAAATTTCAGGGCGGATAATGGCAGAAACCGTAGAAGTGAATACTCACCCTCTGTTGCTATGGATCCGACCGGGAACTTTGTTGTTGTATGGAGGACTTCTTACCCTTATTACATATACGGTCAACGCTGGGATGCCAACGGCAATCCGGTAGGAGATACCTTCCGGGCTGATAACTGGACAGGGGACCCCGGGCAATACACCCCGGATGTCGCAATGGATGCAAATGGAAATTTTGTAATTGTATGGTATGACACATCATTAGCTGGCTACACAAACTTTAGAATCACTGCTCAAAAATGGGATGCTAATGGAAATCCTGTGGGAACCCTTTTCAGAGCAGACAACGGGGAAGGAACAGCGGTTCAGTTTTCCCCGATAGTAGAAACAGATGCAATAGGGAATTTTGTGGTTGCCTGGGTTGACGGAAGAGAAGGGCGGTATAAAATTTATGCTCAGAGATGGGACCTTAATGGACTCGCAGTAGGAACAAATTTTAGGGCAGATAATAATGGAAGTGAAATTTATTCTTCTCAATACGAGCCGAGCATAGGAATGGATAATGCAGGAAATTTTGTAATTGCGTGGAGAGAGTATTACAGCGGACAAGATAGAATACGAGCGCAAAGATGGAATTCTGCGGGAACTCCACTGGGTTCAAACTTCCGTGCAGACAATGGAGAAGGAACAAACACACAAAGGTTTCCGAGCGTTGCTATGCATCCGCAAGGAACACGCTTTGTCATATCCTGGCTTGACCAACGCTATCCGGATTGGGATATAATCGCACAAGTATGGGATGATTCAATACCCATCGGGAATAATAAATTGATGAACAATGACCCCCTTCCTTTTGCACATCAGAGAGGTTACAGCAAAAAAGCAATTGCATTTAAAAATAATAAAGTGATGCAAGTATGGGAAGACAGCAGAAGAGGAAAAAATTGGGATATTTATGCAAAAATTATTCCACTGGAACCTCCGATAGGTCCGCCCACACTTATTTCTCCCTCTGATAATGCCTATCTAAATAACACTGCAACTATTTTTCATTGGTCAAAGGTCCAAAATGCTTTCTCCTATGAATTCCAATTATCACCCGATTCTTTATTTTCTGCATACTTGAGCTTTGAAACCGATGATACTTTCTTTATCCAAAGTCTACAAGAAGGGGGCTATTACTGGCGTGTTAGAGCGGTATCATTTGTAAATGTCAAAAGCTCATGGTCTGAAACTTGGAAATTTGAAGTGGATTTAACCGCCCCTGATGCACCCGTGCTCAATTTCCCGACAAACGGCATATGGCTCGGAGATACTGCGATATCTTTTGACTGGAGCCCGGTAACTTTCTCTTCACAAAAACAAATCCTAAAAGATATAGAAATTCTTTCAAGCGCACCCGTACATTATATTATTCAGATAGATACACTCCTCTCCTTTACAACCCCTGTTTATGTTGATACCGTTGATGTCACTCCCCTCACGGTTACACTTCCTTATCATCTCGTTTATTTCTGGAGGGTAAAAGCTTTTGATGACGCGGGAAATACAGGAAATTTCAGCCCTGCTGACTTTTTCAGAATAGATACAATCCCCCCGCTCATTGACTCTACAACCCGATATCCAAAAGCAGTAGCCTCTTCGGGTCCTTTCCCGATACAAACATGGGTCTGGGATAATGCAGGAGTTGATACGGTTTATCTTGCTTATAAAAGACAAGAAGATACCGACTGGATTTTAACACAAATGCAACACATCGGAAATAACTGGTTCACAGATACAATTCCTTCCGTAAGTCAACAGGATGATACGATACAATACTATATTCTTGCAAAAGATATCACGCTTCCGGCAAATATATCTTCTGATCCGAAAAATGCTCCTACCCTCTTTTATTCATTTATCGCAAATACTGTCTCGGTGTCAGAAAACTCCTCAACGGGTCAAAAATTTTCTTTTACCCTCTTAAAAAATATAGGCAACAAATTTATATTTAAGCTGTTTTTACCAAAAGAAGACAGAATTATACTCCGCATTTTTGATGCCTCTGGTCGATTGATAGGTTCCCCGATAAAAGGTGTTATAAAAAGAGGTAATGTAAAAATTATATGGACACCGTCAAATAAAAAAAGTGGTATTTATTTTTATCATCTTAAAAGTTATTATGGAAAATATCAAGGAAAGGGGATAATAATAAAGTAATTAAGCTCGGTTCTAAAGGACTTGAAATTATTTTTTAAAAATGGTATTAATTATTTATGAATTACAGATTAAAAACTGTATTATTCCTGGGTGTATTAACGGGATTACTTCTTTTCATCGGTAAAGTAATAGGCGGTTATTACGGAATGCTTTTTGCCCTTATATTCGCAGGAATAATGAATTTTGTGTCTTACTGGTTTTCTGACAGAATTGTTCTTGGAATGTACGGGGCTAAAAGGATAAGCTACGAAGAAGCTCCGTGGCTTCATGAAATTGTTGCCGAACTTTCACATAAAGCGGGAATAAAAAAACCCGAAATATATCTTATTCCGATGGAACAACCCAATGCCTTTGCAACAGGAAGAGGACCGGAAAAATCCGCGGTTGCTGTAACTTCTGGCATATTGAACCTCTTAAATAAAGAAGAATTAAGAGGTGTTCTTGCACACGAAATATCTCATGTAAAAAACAGGGATGTGCTTGTTGCATCAATAGCAGCAACAATTGCAGGTGCTATTTCAATGATAATAAATTGGCTTCAATGGGCTTTAATTTTCGGATTCGGAAGGGACGATGACGAAAATCCTTTATCTTTCATAGGGACCTTACTTTTGATAATAATAACACCGATAATCGCAATGATTATTCAACTTGCAATTTCAAGGTCAAGGGAATATCTTGCTGATGAGGAGGGTGCAAGAATTTCCGGAAATCCCTTAGGACTTGCAAAAGCCCTTGAGAAAATTTCATATGCTGTAAGAAAAATTCCTGCACAAGTAAACCAAGGCACAGCCCATTTATTTATTGAAAATCCTTTAAAAGGACAAAATATAATTGAACTCTTTTCAACCCACCCACCGGTTGAAAAAAGAATAGAAAGACTTCTGAGATTAGCACGAAAGACCGGAGATTTATGTTAAATTTGGGTTCAGCAGGCTGTCTAAAAACTTGCAAATTCCCATTCCCTTGATGGGAGAAGATTAAGGGGAGGGTGAAGATTTTATTGTAGCACATAGACTTTCACCCCCGCTCAGCCTCCCTCATCAAGTGGAAGGAGAGTTTTCGGACAACCGGTCGAGCCGATTTGATTTATTTAATTCTTATATAACTATAAATAGAAAGCAAGATCAAAGTAAAAAATCCCCAAAACGGGTTTGTGATGTTAAAACTAAATAGGGAAATTCCCGATAAAATCAATATTGCAAGAACTATACCGCTTATTGCATCTCCTGCCACAAAACCCGAAGCAAGAAGAACTCCTTTTTCTTTTTTCTTTACCAAATCAGAAATAATTCCTCCGATTGCAATAGGTGTTGAAAGTGATAAAGGAAGATAAAGCCCGACAGCAACGGGTAATGAAGAGACGCCGAGCAACTCAAGGAATACCGTAATCATTATTCCGGTTGTTATAAGAACATAAGGTAGATTTCCCTCAAATATTCCTTTTACAATCAAAGACATTAAGGTTGCCTGAGGCGCGGATAACTCCCCGCTTCCTATGGTATAAGCCTTATGCAATAGAAATAAAGTGAAACCTATGAATACTGCAGAAGTTAAAACCCCGATGATTTCTCCTATTTGCTGTAATCTGGGTGTAGCCCTTACCAGATAACCTGTTTTTAAGTCTTGTGATGTATCACCTGCTATTGCTGCTCCTATACATACAAGTGCTCCTATTGTAAGTGCGGTTATCATTGCGGACTTTCCCCTTGCTCCGAGTGAATAAATAATTATGCTTACCGTAAAAAGAGTTGCAATTGTCATTCCGGAAACAGGATTTGAAGACGACCCCACCAATCCTACAATTCTTGAGGATACCACAACAAAAATAAGGGAAAAGACTATTATTAAAAGTGATGTGAACAAATTCTGTTTAAAAGAAGGAAAAAAAGAAAGGAAAAAATAAATTATTATTACCGAAATTAGAATAAATGACAAAGGAAGGTCTCTTTCGCCCGGTTTAAAAGAAAGGAATTTTTTTTCTTTTATTACAGGAATAATTACTTTCATGAATGAAATGAATCCGCCTGCAAAAACAGCACCTGCACCTATATATCTTATATATTTGCTCCATATTTCGATAGGTTCCAAAACTTTTGCGTCAGGGACAAAATTTCCTATTAAAGGAATTAACACAAACCAGCCGATAAGCCCTCCTGATAATAAAAAGAAAGATATTCTTCTTCCCAGAATTATTCCGACGCCAAACAGTGCGGGTGAGTTCTCAAAGCCGAGTTCAAATTTGTTTTTAAAAGAAAAACTGAATACATCAGGAAACAATTTAAAGCCTATGGCAAAGAACCGATAAATAAAACCGAAGAAAAGCCCTTCAAAAACCGATTTTGCCTTTTCTCCTCCTTCGTCTCCTGCTTTTAAGACTTCTGCACATGCCCTTCCTTCTGGATAAGGGAGCTCCTTATCCTCCTCCTCTATGAACCTTTTTCTTATCGGTATCATGAAGATAACTCCCAAGAGTCCTCCTGCAAGGGAAACAAGGAATATATAAAAAATTGAAGGGTTCAGTCCCAAAAGTATAAGTGCAGGAACTGTAAATATAACACCTGCTGCAAGTGATTCTCCTGCTGATGCAATTGTCTGAACGATATTATTTTCAAGTATTGTTCCTCTTCTTAAAATTCCTCTCAATATTGCCATTGAAACAACCGCTGCGGGAATTGATGCGGAGACGGTCATTCCTGCTTTAAGACCCAGATACGCATTTGCTGCTCCGAAAATTATTGAAAGAATTATTCCGAGAATAACTGCTTTTATTGTAAATTCTTTCATTTTTATTTTTTTCGCAGAATAACTATATATTCATATTTCATCGTTTCTTCTTTTTCTCCCTTTATGTTACCGGGTGATGTGAGGGAAAGCATTCTTTTGTTAAATATTCCCCTTACTATGGTTTTTTTATGTTTGAATCCGAAATTTTCAAAAAAAACGGCACAAATTTTATCTGTTGGAAGTTGGATTCCTTTGACCCTCCTATTTCCCACTACAAAGCATACATATTTATTTGTTTTAACTTTTCTTGATATAACGGAGATTGAATTGTATAAATCATAATAAAAAGAATAAACTTCTTTTGCCCTTTTTTCGTCTTTTTGTTTTATTTTATATAAAAATTTATAAAGAACATCCGAAGGCAGGTTTTCTTTTATTTCCCTTTTTTGACTTCCTAAGGATTCCTTATCAACTTTTTCCTCAATTCCTAACCATTGAAGCGGTAATCTTGAGAATTGACCGTAAGCTACGGTAGTCTTTGAATCTCCATAAGGCGGAGAGGTTATAACTAAGTCTATACTTTTGTCTTTTATATTGATTTCATGTAATATGTTTTTATTATCAACCAAGATTTCTACCCTTTGAGGTTTATTTTCTTTATAAAAATTTGTTAATAAACTAATATTTCCGAAAACAATTTGTTTAAAAACATTAAATACATTTTTATTTCCGTTTTCTTTTTTTAAAAGTTTAAATTCGTTATATTTAATATTTGCGACCCTTTTCACTGTTTCGGAAAAAGATACGATAAAGAAATTTCTGAGATTATGGTCTTCAATCTTGTGAATAGTTTTTTCAGTTTTGACAATTCATCTATTACTTCTTTTTTAAACCAGTAATTTATATTAAAGAAATTTACTTTTTCCGGCTTTGTTTTTTTAAATTCTTTTTCTAATTTTAAGAAACTTTTCAAAAGAGATTTTTGATTAAGTGGGGTTATTCTAACTTTTGTAATTAACACTGCCAAAGGATTTATATCATATCCTATGAAGTTTCCGCCATTTATTAAACATTCTACACCTACCACACCTGAACCCATAAAAGGGTCCCATATCACATCTTTTTCTTTGGAATATAGATTCAAAAGTCTTCTTACAACCAAAAAATGAAACATTGCAGGATAAGGATGAATGCCGTATACTCCTTTTGACGCAGGAACCTCACTGAAGTCAAAACTTTCATCCCTTATTCTTTTAAATACGGATTTCTCTTTTTTTATTTTTGAATCTTTTATTTTAAACAATTCTTTTTGTTTCATATTCTTAATTCTTTTGGTAAGTCCTTTAATCTTCTGATCCAGGGCAAACTTTTAAGATAATCCAATTCTTTCAATTCGTCTCTCACATATGCAATAAATCCTTCTTCATTTATTTCATTCGTTTTAGAAAGAGGTAATTTAGTATCTATGGTTATCAAGTATGTCCGTTGATTTAATCTTACTTGGGGAACTTCTTGTTTCCATCTTTCTCTTAAGGTTCTTTTACATGTTATAAAAATAGCTCTGTCAGGGGTTTTGATTGCAACTTCTGTGGAAGGTATTACAATATCTATTCTACCTAAGATTTTACTTTCCTTGCCCTTTGGAATCTCACATTCTATCCCTATGAACGAAAGGAACTTATATACCATTTTTTCAAAATTTTTACCTCCCCTTGCTTTTCTCATACTTCCTAAATCCTTTTCTAACTTTTGAACTAATTTTGCGAATTCCAAAAATATATCGGTAGTTTTCTTAACAAAATTTTTAATGCCTTCTGTTTCTAATATTTTTTTAAACTTATTTCTAGTCTCCTTACTTTGCGCCGTTAACCATTCTTTTGCTAATGTTCGGAGAGCTTTTTCCTCGTACTTTAGAAAAATTTCATGTCCTGTTTCATCTGCTTTAACAAGTGCTTTTCCGAAATTTTTCTTTATTTTCGCTTTAATAATGATGCTTTCCACAAATTCATTATAATAAATTAAATTTGATTTATTCAATATATGTAAAATAAAAATGTTATGCTTTATAATTGAATATGTTTTTCAGAAAACCTTTTAAACCTGATAAAAAAGAAATAAAGGCAGAGGTGTGGAGAAAGTGCGATAGTTGCGGTGAAACACTTCATATTGCCCAACTCGAAAAAAATCTCTGGGTATGCCCGAAATGCTCTTTTCATTTCAGAATACCCGCAAAAAAATATATTGAATATATTTTTGAAAAAGAAAGTTTTGTAGAACTTTTTAATGAGATTGAATCCGATGACCCTTTAAATTTCCCTGATTATAAAAAGAAGTTAAAAAAAGCAAAAGAAAAAACAGGCTTAAAGGAAGCATGTATAACAGGAAAAGGAAAAATTGATAAATTTACAGTGTGTGCCTTTATTTCCGATTTCTCATTCATAGGCGGAAGTATGGGGTCTGCTTATGGAGAAAAATTTTACCGTATCTGTGAACACGCTGTTAGTGAAAAATTACCTTTAATTTCCATCACATCTTCCGGTGGAGGTGCAAGAATGCAGGAAGGAATCCTGTCCCTTATGCAACTCGTTAAAACAAACCTCGGAGTAAAACTTCTGGAAGAAAATAAAATACCTTATATCACCGTTCTGTGTGATCCAACAATGGGAGGAGTAATGGCTTCATTTGCTGCACTCGGAGATATTTCACTTGCGGAAAAAGGAGCATTGCTCGGTTTTGCAGGACCGAGAGTTATTGAACAAACAATAAGACAGAAACTCCCCGAAGGATTCCAAAGAGCGGAATTTCAACTTGAACACGGAATGATTGACGAAGTGATTGATAGAAGAGAATTAAAGAAAAAACTGATAAAAATTTTAAATATTCTTTGGGATTAATATTATTTTTTCTCCTTACAAAACCGATAAAATTCTATGCGGATTCTTTGTTTTACGACGGAAAGAACAAAATTCTCTATCTTTATAAAAATGTAAGAATAGAATACGAAAACATCACACTTTTTTCCGATACCCTCTTATTTTATTATGAGAAGGACCTAATATATGCATTCGGAAACGCAAAGCTGAAAGCAGGAAAAGATTCTTTAAAAGGAGATAAAATCATTTATAATACAAAAACACAAAAAGGAAAAGCAGTTAAGGGCAAAACAAAAGTTGAAAAGGGTTTTTTATGGGCTGAGGAAATATTCAGGGTGGATAAAAATATATTAAAAGCATATAAAGGACATTATACAACCTGTGATTTGAATCCTCCCCATTATTATTTTGTTGCGGAAAAGATAAAAATAATACCCAAAAAAGACATAATTGCCGAACCCGTTTTTTTATTTATAAAAGATTTTCCCGTTCTGGGTCTTCCTTTCTGGATTTTTCCTGCTACAAAGAAAAGAAAATCTGGTTTTTTATCTCCCAGACCGGGTAGAAATTCGCGTCTCGGACTTTATATCAAAAACCTCGCATATTACTGGGCTATAAATCCCTATATGGACTATACAATCGGTTTTGATTTATATGAAAGAAAGGGCATAACCTTTTTAAGCAACTTTGTGTACAGAAAATATAAATTACTCGAAGGAAATATAAAAGGAACCTTTACAAGGGAAATAGAACCAAAAAGGGAAAGATGGAGTATCAACGGAATTCATTCTCAAAATATGCCCTTTGGAGCAAGATTACAGGCAAAACTTGATTTTATTTCCGACCAAAAATATGCAACCGACTATTCGGAATACAGACCTCAAAGATTGAAAAATGAAGCCTATTCCTATGTTGCATTATCAAAGAATTTCAAAATTCTTTCTTTTAATCTCATGGCTGATTACCGGGATAATTATCTAACAAAAACAAAGGAAATGACGGTTTATAACATCGGGCTTAATTTTTACGGAAAATCCATCGGACCTTTACGTGTTTCAGGTTCTGCGACGGTTTTAAGAAAGATAAAAAAGGATACACTGGGAAAAAAAGAAATAAAAAATGGAAACCTGAATGAGGGAATTCTAATGCAGAATACTTTATTTAATTTTTTTGTCGTAGAGACCAAGGTTTCAGCAACACAAACAATTTATCCCGAAGATACTCTTTCCAATAAATTCCCTGTGCAGCATTCACTTTTATTCAGTCTCACATCCGCAATTACCTTTTACGGAACTTCAATTATAAAACCTCCCTTTTTTGATAAATTTTATCATTTTGCAACGCTTAATTTCGGATATTCATATTCACCCGGCTTTAAATCGCTCCATTTGGAAGGTTCACAGCCGAAAAACCCTTCTTCAAGTTTGAACTTCACATTAAAGAATGATTATTTTGCAAAAAAAGAAAAGAATAAATATCCCCTTTTAAATTTTTCAATTTCAGGGAATTATGATTTTTTAAAAAAAGAAAAAAAGTTATCAAATCTCGGCATCAATTTTACGATTCCGCTTCCGAAAGGATTTTCCGGAGGAGGAAGAGCGGTTTATAATCCTTATTCAGGGAAAATAGAACAGTCTTTTTTCAGGTTATCCTTTAATTTTCCTTTATTTTTAACGGATATTTTATTGCCCTCCTCCAAAAAGTTAAATTCAAACGGAACATGGGTATATTCAAAGAGACCGGAAAAGGAGGATGTGTCTTTCAGTGGTTCAATTTCCGGAAATATAACCGAGAACTGGAGTTTTTCTTATAATTTTGTATATTCCGGTGAAGAGAAAAGAATTACCTCACAGAATCTTGTTTTGAATAGAAATTTACACTGTTTTTCCCTTCAGATAAGATGGTCAAGGACTATGAAATTCTGGGATTATCAATTTAGAATATGGATTAAAGAGCTTCCTGATTTAAAAATTGAAAGGAACTTTTTTGAGACAATTTTACCTTCACTTCAGGAGTAATATAGAATTTAAAAATGAAAATATTAACCGCCGGAATTGACATAGGGGGAACCAGGGTTAAACTTTGCCTTTTTGACGGAAATAAATTTTTTGATGAAAAAATATTTGAAATAAACCCTGAAGAGGATTTTTTGACAGGTATAATTGAATATCTTAATGGCATAGAAGAACTTGAAGGTGTGGGTTTCGGAATTCCCGGTGTTATTGAAGATGGCAAAATTCTGAAATTTGCCCCGAATCTCCCGTTTCTTTTCGGAAAAAACCTTGAAAAAGAAATAAAAGAAAAACTGAAGGTGAAAAATGTTTATTTTGATAATGATTGTCATATGAATGCCTACGGTGAATGGAAACTCGGAAAAGCAAAGGGTCTTGAATGTTTTATTTTTTTAACACTCGGAACAGGGGTCGGTGGTGCTGTTTTTATTGAAAAAAAACTCTTCAGGGGTTATAAGAATCTGGGAGCAGAATTCGGACATATAACTGTTGACCCCGAAGGACCCGTTTGCAATTGCGGAAACAGGGGGTGTCTTGAAAGTTATGCATCAAAAAACGGTATAAGGAATTTTTTGTTTAAAAAGAAAAAAGAAGGAGCCCAGCATTTTTTAACAAAAAATCCCGAGAAGGTTGAACCCGAAGTTGTTTATAAATTTGCAAAAAACGGGGACTTGCTTGCCCTTGAATGCTTTAAATATATAGGCTGGGCTTTAGGCATTGCCTTATCCGATTTTGCAAAGGTTTTTTCACCTCAGAAGTTTATTATCGGTGGCGGAATTGCAAATGCCTTTGAAATTTTTTATCCCTATATTCTTGAGGAATACTCCCAAAGGGTTCCTTCATATCTTTTAAATATACCCGTTGAAAAAGCAGAACTCTCGGACAAAGCAGGTATGTACGGTGCCTGCCTTTATGCCTATGATAGAGTTTCTGAAAAAAAATAAAATTTCATTTTTAATCATTTTTCTTATTTTTATTTTCGGAATTATATTCATAAACAAATATCCTCATTCAATTTTCCATCCCACAAGTGATACCTATGAATATGCCGATATAGCAAGAAATCTTTTGAAATATAAAAAATTTGTTGTTCATAATGTTTATTCGTTACAGCTTGCCTTTGATTTTTCAAGAAAAACTCCTCCCCCTTCAATACTCAGAATGCCCATGTATCCGATTGCAATTTCATTTTTCTTCAAGATATTCGGTATATCCGATAAATCTATCCTTCTGTGCAGTTTTACATTCTACATCCTCTCAGGAATACTTCTGATTATATTTTTGGGTAAATTCAATATTGATGAAAAGATAAAAATTCTTACCCTTTTATTTTTTATACTTAATCCTATATTTGTGAATCTCACTTTTCGCGGTCTTTCGGAATCCTTTGCGGTTTTTCTTTTTCTTCTTTTTCTGATTTTTTTATTTCATGCGAGAACTTTTTCTGATTTTTTTATTTCAGGTCTTTTTCTCGGACTTTTCACTCTTACAAGATATTATATATCTCTTTTATTTTTAATCCCTGTTTCTTATTGTTTTTATAAAAAAGAAACCCCAAAAAGAGAAATTTTTTTATTTTTAATCGGTGTTTTTTTGCCACTTTTACCTTGGTTTTTCAGGATGTATAAAATAACAGGAAATCCCTTTTTCTCCCTTGCCTTTTATTCCTTAGATGGATATGAAAGGGTCAATATTCCGTATATAACCTCCTGTTCAAATATATTCAGAAACTTTTTAGGATTTATTGATAAAAAACTTGATTCTTTAATGTTTTATCTCAAAACGCTCGGGAATATAACTCCTTTTTATTTTATGCCGTTTGCCATTATTTATATCTTCTCAAAAAAGGATGAAAGTTTAAAAAATCTATCCGATTTCTTTTTCATCTCTCTTGTCATATTTTCAATCCTTTACGGAGTTATAAATCCTGAGCACAGATTCCTTTTTTATCTTTCCTTTTTTGTTATTTTATTTTCCCTTATGTTTCTGAAAGATTACGGGAAATTTTTTAATTTTTTTGTTATTTTTACCCTGTTTCTTGTAATTCATGAGGACAGAAAAATATTAAGGGAAGCTGTCAAAAGAAATAAAAATTATTTCAAAAGTGAAAAGGTGTTTGAGGAAATAAAAGAACTCACAAAAGAGGATGAATTCATTATTACAAATTCTGATGCTCTTCTCGGGTTTTACACCGAGCGTTCATGTATTTTCCCTTTAACATACAAAAGGGATTACGAATATCTCTTTAAGATAGTCCCTGTTCAGGGTTTTTTCATTTATAGGGGAAGATTCAAATTGTTTTATATGAAATATAATTTTAAGGACATAAAAAAAATTATTGAAAAAGAATTTGCTTTTAAGAAGAAATTCCGGGATGGTTCCCTGATATATTTAAGAAAATAATGAGAAAGATTTTTCCTAAATTTATCATAACTTTTGTTATATTGATAGATTTTGTATGGATTATGAAATACAGAGATACCCTGTTTTTAATGGATTTTGCTCCGAGATATGTTGGTGTAATTTTTTTTAAAGAAGGAAAATTTGAAGAAGCATATTTCACAGATAAAAATACAGGATTTTCAAATTCCGAAATATTTTTAAAAGAACTAAATAAAAGGGGTTATAATTTAGATTGGACAAATTCTTACGGTTATTTTCCTTTTACCGTTTTTTTATTTTTACCCTTTACAATTTTCAGTCTAAAAATAGGGGGACTGCTTTTTCTGGTGATTATTATTTTAATTTTTTTATATGCTTTATATTTTCTCAAGAAAAATTTAAACATTGATTTTCCGGAAAGTTTATTTTTTTCTTTAATTCTCATCTCAACCCCTTTCAGACAATGTGCATTAACAGGTAATCCTGAATTCTTAGTTGTTGCCTTTCTGGTCTTTTCTTTGTTCTTCTCTCCCTTTTTATCAGGTCTCCTTCTCTCAATTGCAATCCTTATTAAACCCCATTCCATTTTTCTGCTTCCTTATTTTTTACTAAAAAAAGATAGAATCAAAACATTTTTATGTACTCTTATATTTATAATAATTGAAATATCTTTAAGTTTTCTTATTTTCGGATATAAAGTTATCTTTTTATATTTTGATAGTCTTCTTTTAGTTATTAAGGGTTTTAAAGATTATGCCACTGCTTACAACTTCTTTCATTCTTTTATCGGTAAAGATTATGCATTTTTATTTTATGTTTTTATTTTTATTATTTCAGTTTTACCTTTTATCCTTCTTTTAAAAAAACATGTTAATTTTCTCATAGAATCAGGGATTTTTCTTACTGTCTCTTTAATTTTTGTCCCGCTTTTCCAACCCTATTATATTTTAAGACTTTTCCCGTATTTCGGTTTAATATTTGTTGATAAAAATGTATTAACAAAATATTTTATAATTCCCATTTTATTTCTCATATCTCTGATACCTTACAGCATCATAAAAGTGTTTCCATGGACTTATGCACTTTCTTTCTTAGGCATTTATGTTGTTTCTCTGGTATATATAAATAAATATGGAACTGAAAAAATTACTTGAACAAATAAATAAAAAAGGATACTCAAATTACAAAAAACTTGAAAATAAAAGATTTGTAATTTCCTTTTTTGAAATACATTTTGACCATATCCAACCCGACCCCTTTGCTCCTGGTTCAAGGGTAAGGATAAGGGTTCCTCAGAAAGTTGCAAATTTTCCTTATGATACCTTTAAAAACAAATCAAGGGAAATTGCCTTAAAGGATTTTCTTTTAAGAAATTTTCTGAAAGTTTCAAAAAAATATTCTTTAAATATGGGAGAAGGAAAATCAGGGAAGATATATGCCTATACTCCTTCACAGGAGATTCTTGATAGAACATGTTGCATGATTAATAAAGATTTTGTTGAATTCAGATTTTTTGTCGGGCTTCCATCAAGGGGAAGGAGAATTCTGGGTAATGAGGCAGTAAAAATCTTTTATAAATTTTTACCCGAGATAACTGAAAAATGTTTTATTTTTAAAAACCTTGATAGAAGAGAATTATACAAATGGGTGGAAACAAATGAGGATGCGGATTATATAAGAAGAAAATTATCCGAACTCGGTCTTGTAACCTTTATTGCGGATGGCAGTATCCTTCCCAGAAGAAGCGGAATAGATGACAGACCCCTTGAATCAGCGATACCTTTTAAATCTCCTGATAGTTTAAGAATTAAAATCAGAGTTCCGAACAGGGGAGAAATAACAGGAACGGGAATAAAAAAGGGTATAACGCTTATTGTCGGAGGAGGATTTCACGGGAAATCTACGCTTTTAAGGGCAATTGAAAGGGGAGTTTATAATCATATCCCGGGTGATGGAAGGGAATTTGTTATAACCATAAAAAATGCAATTAAAATAAGGGCGGAGGATGGAAGAAGTGTTAAAGGTGTTGATATATCGCCCTTTATAAATAATCTTCCGCAGGGAATGGATACAGAAAATTTTTCAACCGACAATGCAAGCGGTTCAACATCACAGGCTGCAAACATAATAGAGGCAATTGAAGCAGGAGCAAAACTTCTATTAATAGATGAGGATACATCTGCGACAAATTTCATGATAAGGGATGAAAGAATGCAGAGATTAATAAATAAAGAAAATGAGCCCATAACGCCTTTTATTGACAAGGTCAAATTGCTTTACAGAGATTATGATGTTTCAACAATTCTTGTAATGGGGGGGTCGGGTGATTATTTTGATGTTGCGGATACGGTAATAGGGATGTTTGAGTATATCCCGAGAGATTTGACATCAGAAAAAGATAAAATTGTAAAAGAATTTCCCCTCTCAAGGAAATCTGAGGGAGGGGATAAATTCGGGGTTATAAGGAAAAGGGTTCCTTTAAGAAAAGGATTGAATCCCGAGAAAAAAAGCGGAAAAATTAATATAAAGATAAAGGGTAAAAATAAAATAATTTTCGGAAGAGAGGAGATAGATTTAACCTATGTGGAGCAGATTGTTGAGGAAGGGCAGACAAGAGCAATTGCTTATGCAATTTTCAACATTCTTAGATACATTGATGGAAAAAGGGCTTTAAAAGAGATATTTGAAATTTTAGAAAAGGAGATAAAAAATAAAGGACTTGAATCACTTTCCCTTTATAAAAACCCTCCTGATTTATCCGAATTCCGAATAATAGACTTCGCCTTTGCTTTCAACAGGATGAGGGGACTGGAGGTGAGATAATGAGTTTAAATAAGTCATTCCTGCGGAATTGTTTGAAAAGAATTGAAATTTAGTGTAGAATGATGTTAAAATTTATCATATATCAGGAGAAAATGATGAAAAAAATTAAATTTGATAATATACGTATGGTTCTGTTCAGTCCGGGTATTGTAATAATGAATAAACTGGAAGTTGCTCATAATATTAATAAGGTGTTATCCTTTCTTTTTGATGGTGATCCTGTAATTGTCCCACTTTCAGAAGATGCTCCTTCCGAACTCCCGCGAATTCAGCTAAACTCGAAAAAGGGAATATATAGCCTTTCTATTGCTAAAAACAGAATTGATTTTGTTTTTAGAAATAAAGACCATCAGGAAAAAAATTCTTTTACCTTTTGAAGAACTTTTTGAAAAGCTTATTATCGTTTTTGAGTTCTTTAAGAAGAATATTCATACTCAATTCATTAGGGTCGGAGTTGTTGCACATTGGTTTGCAGAACTTGAAAAAGTTTCATCTGGAAAATATCTCCTTTTAAACTATATCCGTGAGGATGCTCGATAACAGAAGACCCCTATCAACTGGAGTTACATTATCTGGTGAGGGATTTTGTCTGTAATTTTGAGGTGAATAAGTGAATAAGAATAAAAACTTTGGAGAAAGCTTCAGAAAGTAATTTAATTTCTTTTCTTGTAGATATAAATACTCTTGCTGAAAAAATTTATGAATTTGATGAGAATTCTCTAAGAGATTTTTTAAAAGAAAGCAAGAGAATTTTTGATGATATATTGAAAAAACACTTTAGAAAAATGGAGGAATAAGGTGTCCTTCCAGACCCGAATGAGGTCTATAACCGAATATCCTATAGAAGAGGTTGAAAAAGGGGGAAGATTGATAAGTTTAATTCGGAGTCTATTCTTGGAGGAAAATTTGACTCAATATGAGTATTCTTCAGATGTGCCTCACGCTCTGGAATTTCTTGAAATGATTATAGTTGAATTTCTTGAGAAAATGAAACTTGATTTATACCAATTTTTGGAAAAAGAAGCAGACTTACAGAAACTGGAGCAGGAAGCACTTTTAAGCATAAGGAACAAATTCAGTAAAATTGAAAAGGTTAAATCAATTTATGTGCAGAAATTCAGAGAGGAAATCCAGATATATATTCTTCTTTCTATTGAAAAGTATGATGGAGAATTAATGGATAGATTACTTGACATTGAATATGAAATCAGAAAAATGTATCCTGAGATTGTATTTGAATTTTTTTATCCACCGGTAGGTGTTGTGGATAAAAAAGATTTTATTCATCCATCAGCACAATGCATATATACAAAATTCTGAATATGGCTGATTATAATGTGCATATATTGCAGGCAGAACATAATGAGAAACTTGCAAATAAACTATTAAATGAACCTCCTTATCATGATTGGGAATCACAGCAGCTTTTTATTCAGCTATTCATTATTTTGAGGGTTGGCTTTTTAAAAAACCTGAAAAACATACAGAGACAAGTATTCCTTTGGATGAAAGTGGTAAATTGAAGTATTCGCCTCATGCGTGGCGTGAAAAGATGGTTGAAAAAATTGGTAAAGATATTTTTAAAAGTTTTAGAAAATTAAGAGATGCAAGTGAAACTGCGAGGTATTTAAGTCTTTCAAGAATTGGAGCCAAGAGGAAACCAGTTTGGCTTAAAATTCCTGCTTCTGAGTTTTTTACGAGGGAGGAAGCCGAAAAACTTATAAAAAAAGAATTAAAAAACCTGAAAAATATACTTGGTTTTAGAAATAATTTTATTCAGAAGGTAAAATCATGAAAAAATTAATCCTGATCCCGAATTTTCTATGGCGGGTTGCGGAGAGTATAATCTTTAATTTACACCGATTGGATTATTTTAATTTCTTCTCAAACTCAAGTAAAATCCTAATTGTTGTATTTTCATATTCATTTAATAAATGTTTATTAAACAATGGATTCTCCTTATACCATTTTTTGGATGCAAAATATTTTCTCAATTTTTCATTCTTGAAAGGATACCCGTGATAAGCAAGTATTTCATATCTCATTAATTGGATTTCTTTTTTTGATAATCTCGCTTTTTCTAAGTATTTTATAATTCCATCAGGAGTAATTGGTATAAACCAATACATAATGAAATAGATCTGAACTACCTCGTTTTCAGTGGGAATATAGTTCTGAAAAGAAAAGACCACACTATCGGAATAAAAACAGGGTTTTAAATTTGTATTGCCCCATCTATCTTTAATTACAAAATATGAAGAGAATACATTTGAATGATCAAAAATAATTTTTCCTTCAAGGATGGGCAATTTCCATGTTGCTCCTGTCCCTAACACATAGGAGATGAACCCTATCCCATCTGGTAGCTGCCCCAGTGAACCTGTGTATCTGTTTTCAATCAGGGTTGTTTCTTTTGCCGGAAAATCGTTTTTCCATGCAAACCATATTTTAGAAAAATAAGGTTTTAAGGAATCTCCTTCCCAATAAATACGTTCCTTCCATTTTTCTGTTTTTATTTCTTTTCCATTTACCCACACTTTAAAATTCCTGAGAGGAGAAGTTGTAGCTACAAAATCTTGATAATTATTAGGAAAACCGACATAAACTCTCTGTAAGGAGTCACTGATATTATAAAACCAAAATTTACAATATGCTATAAAACTATCTCTTAAGATTATTATGTGAATCTTCTCCTTTATTAATTGAACCGATGTACTCCTGCTTTTAGATAAAAATATACCGTAAACATCATAATTTTTGCTGAACAGGTTCCCTCCCACACTTCCCAGATATGTATCATTAGAATAAGAGATTTTTGTAAAGATAATTAAAACTAATAAATATGTTCTTAAACAAAAATAATTCATAAAGAAATATTTTTTATCCTTTCCCTCCACTCCTTTGTCTCTCTCAAAATCCTTTTCTCATCGATTGTCTTAAACTCATAATCCTTTAAAATCCATTTCCCTTTTACCATCACACTTTGCACGCTTCCTTTACCTGCTGAATAAACAATATAAGAATAGGGGTCATAAAATGGAATTGTATTTTCTTTATACGGGTCAAAAATTACAATGTCTGCACTCATTCCCTCTCTTATTTCGCCGGAATCCTCAAACCCCATTGCAAGAGCTCCTTTTTTTGTTGCCATATCAAAAATTTCCCTCGCTGAAAAAATAGTGGGGTTAAGCTCTTTTACCTTATGAACAATGGAAATAAGTTTCATTTCTCTTAACATATCAAGATTATTATTTGAGGAAGCACTGTCGGTTCCGATGGTAATAAAAAATCCATTCTCTTTATATTTGAGAAGGGGTGCTATGCCTGAGGCAAGTTTTAAATTACTTGTTAAATTATGTGAAATATAAAATCTTTTATCCTTTAAAAATTCAATTTCTTTATTTGTCAAATAAACACAATGGGCTGCTATTACATTTAAATCAAAAATGCCGGTTTCCGAAAGATAAAAAACAGGGGTTTTATTAAAATTCTTTAAAGAATCTTCAACTTCTTTTTTTGTTTCCGATAAATGAATGTGAATTCTTGCCCCTTTTTCTTTTGCAAGTTCAGCAGAAGATATAATTGTTTCCTTTGAACATGTATAAATTGCGTGGGGACCCGGGCATATTTTTATTCTTTCGTGTTCTTTATATTCATCCATCAATTTTTCTGTTTTTTTAATTGCGGTTTTTGAATCTTTATAATAAGGTGTTTCAAAATCAAGAATTCCTACACTCAAAAGTCCATACATTCCTGCCTTATCAACACATTCTGCAACTTCTTCTTCAAAGAAATACATATCAACAAAGCCGATTGTTCCTGATTTTATCATTTCAAGGAGTCCTGCATATGTTCCTGCTCTTACATATTCAGGAGATAAGAGTTTTGCTTCAAGGGGCCATATATATTTCTGGAGCCATTCCATTAGAGGAAGGTCATCTGCAAAACCCCTTAAAAGCGTCATGGGAATATGGGTATGGGTATTGAAAAATCCGGGAGAAATTATTTTGTCAGTAAGGTCAATTATTTCTTGTGCTTTATTTTCCGGTTCTTTTTCAGAAACAGAGATAATTTTTCCGTCTTTTATGCCTATAAAGCCTTTTTCAATAAATTTATTTTTATTAAGGATAACAAGGGCGTTTTTAAGAAGAATATCAATCGAATTCATTAAAAAAAATAAAGGCGGCGCCCGGAGTCGAACCGGGGTAGGCGGTTTTGCAAACCGCTGCCTCATCCCCTCGGCCACGCCGCCTTATTTAATATAATAAAATAAAAAATCAAAAAAATCAATCATTATAAACATAATTTAACAAAAGTATTCTTATAGTAATATGTGTTGTTTAAAAGGGTTTTAAATCAAGTTCCCACCGCACCCTTTTTCTTGTTAAAAGGTGATTATTTTGCTCCCAGCACAGTTTGTGTATGAAGTTATTGTCACACAATAATTTTCTTTTTAAGTTTATCTCTGTTCCTTTTGCTTTCGGAAAATATCCTGAAAAAAAGGCAAATACGGAATAAAATCCGAATTCAAAAAAGAAATTTAATTTTTGTTCAAAGACTTGAAATTTTGAAAAAAAAAAAAGGTAAAATATAAATATGGGAAATGTAATTTTTATTCCGACGACGGTAAATAAAAAATATAAAAAAGGAATTGAATTTGAAAGCACCCTAAAACAGAGGTTTACCCTTCCATCCTTTGTGTTTAAACTTATTGTAGATTGGGAAAGCGGGAAACTTACTCTTTTTAAAATCCGCCCCCTCTGGTTTGTCTTTATCCTTTTTATGAAGTGCATATTTTTTAATTTTAACTTAAATTTTAATACAAATTTAACAGCAGGAGGAAAGGCATGAAAAAAATAATATTAATATTATCTATTTTTTCATTTTTAGGAGCGGAGATAAAGATAGAGAAGGTGTTGGAGACAGAGAGTGTGAGAGAATATAACAGGTGGGTTGTTCAGAATAAGGATAAGTATCCTGATTTAAAGCCTGTTTATATTCTTGCGGAGATGGTGAGAAGGGGGAAAGTTGAGGGTTCGGTTAATGCTCCAAGGACACTTAATCCTTCTTCTGATAATCCTTTTATAAATGAGTATAAGATTTATTATTATGATGATTATGGAAATCTTATAAAAGAGGA
>JAJRUZ010000059.1 GCA_024277525.1 Caldifarciminota bacterium
CTCAAAAAAGGAATCCATGAAATTCTGCTTCCCGAACTCCCGTCCGGAACCTATTTTGTTGAAGGCAAATTTAAAGGAAAAAGAAAAATAAGAAAATTGATAAGGGTTAAGTAAAAATTTGCAATATTTGTTGATTTTTAAGATATGAGAAGCTGAGGAAAAGTGAAGAAGAGGAATACGAGAATCAGCCCAAACGGGGTATAATCATTCATGAGCCGGTATTAAGTGTGTGTCAAATCCTCTTTGTATAAAGGGTCAAATTTCTTTTTATTGACTTTTAATTTTTTACCTATTACATCAAAAATTTTGTCTGCTTCTATTCCCTTGATGGGTCTTAAAATTATAAGGTCTTCTTCTTTTATAATTTCTCCTTTTTTCTTATCCTTTCTTAAATAAATTGACCTTTTTGCAACTTTTCTTACCTCAATTTCACTCGGCTGGATTTTTTTAATTCCGTCTCCGAGCATTTTTTCTGTTAACCTTATCATTTTTACCCATTCAAAAAGCTCATCAGGTGATAAAGATGCTTGATGATCCGGCCCGGGTAAACCTTTCCATAATGTGAAATGCTTTTCTATAACCTTTGCTCCGAGTGCAACGGCTATACATGATGCAATATAGCCTTCCGAATGGTCAGAAAACCCTATTATTACATCTTTGAATTCTCTTTTGAATGTTTCTAAAACCTTCAAATTTAACTCCTCAAAGGGCGCGGGATATTCTGAGGTGCATTGCATTAACACGATTTCAACAGCACCGTTTTTCTTTAAGAATTTATATGTTTTTTTAACTTCTTTTAAATCCGCCATTCCTGTTGAGACTATTATCGGTTTTTTAAAAGATAAAATTTTTTTTAAAAGATAAAAATTATTTAAATCAGTTGAACTTATTTTAAAAAAGGGAACACCGATTTCATTCAGAAATTCTGCTGATTTTATGTCATAGGGTGTTGATAAGAACAAAATTCCGTTCTCATCACAGTATTTTTTTATTCTTTTAAAATCATCAAAAGAAAGTTCAAGTTTTTTCACCATTTCAAATTGATTTTCTGCTTTATCTTTTCTTTTTTGATAAGGTGCCTTTTCGGTTCCTTTTAAAATAACTTCTTCTGTTATGAATGTTTGGAACTTTATTGCATCACATCCTGCTTTTTTTGCTAAATCACACAAATAAATTGCAAGGTCCAATGAACCGTTATGGTTATCACCCGCCTCTGCAATTAGAAAAACTTTGTTTTTTGTAAGTTCTTTTAATTTCATCTTAGTATTTTTTTAATTAGATTTAGCATTTTAAAATTTAAAATAAATTCTATTTCTTTCATTGCCCTTATAAGGGGTTCTTTCATTTTAAGCCATGCAGGACCGTCCGTTACCCAAACGAAATTAATTTCATGCTTTTTAGCTACTTTATACATTTCAATATAACTTTCAGATATTGAAACAGGTTTGCTTCCACTAACATTGTAAAAATTGCATTCAACGATCGCGATCGGTTTTTTATTTTTATAAATTACAATGTCATGGGTTTTACCCCTACCTTTTTCTTTATTAATTATAGGATATAATATGAACTTCGGATCGTTATTGGCGGGTATATAATTTGAAGTTAGAAATTTTTTTATTTTATTTTGACACATCTTTTCAAAAATCTCGCCGCTTCTATTTTTCCGTGCATTTGTATCTAAGCCTACTTCAATTCCGAGTAAATAATCATGGACATCTTTTATTTCCCCGAATAAATCAATAATTCCTGTTTTGGCACAAAATTGAACAATTTTTGATATGGAATCGGGTTTGATTTTGGATGGTTTGAATTCAAACGTTATAAATTTTTCCAATATCGGATCAAAAATGTCAATTTTTTTATTTTTTACTCTTTCTGCTATAAGAAGGGGGATAACCTCAATTATTTGAGGATATTTTATTAATAAGTCATATAAATGTTTTTTTCTTCTGGAAGGTTCAATTTTTGTCAAGGAATTTAAGAGAGAGAGTTCATTTACATACTTCATAACAGCGTTTTTTACTTTATTCCAATTCACAAAGTATTCATAGGTCTTATTGGAGGAAAGTAGAGTGTTGAAGAAATATGTTTGAAATTTCTCAAAATTTTCAAAGCCTAACAAGTTATATTTTATCATTCTCCCACCATTTTATGCTGAATTTATACTTTTTATATTCTTTTTCCGTTCGGGGTTTTCTGAAAATAAAAATATGTTCATGAGCTATTAAATAAAACTCATATTCCTTAGCTTTCCATCTTTCACGGGTTGTTTTCATGTTCCATTGGATTTTTATTATATCTTCCTTTAAAATAAATCCTGCATCTAAGAATGTTTCCATTATTCGGTAAGAGATGGGAATATAATGTTTATGTTTTCTTGTATCTCCTATCAATATAGCACATATTTTCCCAGGTTTAAGAACTCTAAATGATTCTTCAGCTACTTTTTTCATTTCTTGTAGATAATCTTCAAAGGGTAACTGAGATAAATCATCGCTCAACTTTTTATTTTTTGTATAAGAAATTATATTGGCATAGGGAGGATGGGTCGCTATAAGATCTATACTTTCATCAGCAATTTTATTGAGATTTCTTGCATCTCCCCAGAATGTTTTAATTATTGGCTCTTTGTAACCTGAAAATAAAAGATTATAAGAGAAATTTAAACGGTCCCTTGCAACCATAACTGCGTCAAGATTTATATCTACCCCAATTGCATTTCTTTCCAGTAGTTTAGCCTCCACAAGTGTTGTTCCACTCCCCATCATCTGATCTAAGACCCACTCGCCTTTTTTAGTATATTTTAGAATAAGATTCCTTGGAATATAAGGGGACCAGTTTCCCCTATAGTTACCTTTATGAGTTGCCCATTTCCCTCTGTTAGGAAAACTCCATATAGTTGTTCTTTCAAGAGAATAATCTTCCGGAGGACCAAAAGACTTTGTGTTCCATTTTTTTTGAAGCTTAATCTCTGTATTTTCGATTATAACCGAGTCTTTACTTTTTACGAACTCTAAATAATCTTCATGTGTTATTTCCTTCATTTCTCTATATTTGCTTTTCATTTCAGTTTACTTTTTATATCTTTTACCTTTGAATTTAAAAACTTCGTAGGTTCTTTTGTTCTCATAGCTAATCCTAACATATTTCTACCTCCCTTATAATTAACGGTTCCCTTATTATTTCTTCTGCTATTCTTTTCCTTGTTAATTCCCTGTTTGTTTGAATAACGAGTTCCAGTGCCTCCTTCAAATTTTCCCTCGCTTCCTCAAGAGTTTTACCTTGAGTATTTACACCCGGTATTTCTTCCACATATGCTATATAATATTTACCTCTTTTTTCAAAAACCGCTGTTACTTCTATTTTCATAATTTACCTCCTTTTCGAATTTCATTATAAACTCCCCATATTTTAAATCATAAATCGTATCAATATCAATTGACCTTTCCTTGGGCATGTAATAAATTGTTAATTTCTTACCGTAAAAGGTTTTTTCTTTTAAAAATGCATCATATCTTGCGATAAAAATTGCACCGTTCGGTAAATAGAGTTTTTTTCTGAAATTCTTTGAAAAGTAAAAATCATAATATTTCCCCTTCTTTACGATTGCCCATTTGAAAGGTTTTTCAAAATCGGTAACACTTACAAGAAAATCCGCTTTTTCTCTTTTAATTTTTTTAAATGCCCCTTTTATATCTTTCTCGTTCCTCAAAGGAGATGTAGGCTGTAATAAAAAAATATAATCAAACTTTTCTTTTAATTCTTTCAAGACATGAAAAACAACGCTCTCGGTCTTTATTTTATCACCTGCTAATTTCCTCGGTCTTTTTATTACCTCTGCACCGTAATCTTCGGAAATTTTCTTTATTTTTTCACAATCGGTTGAAACAACCACTTTTTCAAAAATTCTGCTTTGCAAAGCACTTTTTATTGTCCAATATATAAGGGGTTTTCCTGAAAACGGGTATATATTTTTGTCCTTTAACCTCTTTGAACCACCCCTTGCGGGAATTATACAGAGATTTTTATTTTTCAAGTTCCTTTATAAAATCTTCTTTTAGTTTTGCAATAAATACATTTGTTTCATGAGGTTTTTCTCCTCCTCTGTTTGAACAAAAAACAAGGTATTTTCCGTCATGTGAAAACATAGGAAAAGAATCAAAGCCTTCAAAGTATGTAATCCTTTTTAATCCCGTGCCATCCGTCTTTATTATATAAAGGTCAAAGTTAAAAGGTTTTTCAGGGTCAAGATTTGCAGAAAAGATTATATACTTACCAGAAGGATGAGGATAAGGTGAAAAAGATACCCTTTTAAAATTTGTGATTCTTCTGATTTCGGAACCGTCCCTGTTTGTTATAAAAATTTCCATCCAGGGAGGTGATACCACCTTTTTTGCGATTAATTCTTTATATTCTTTTAATTCTTTTTCATTTTCAGGATAAAAAGCCCTGTAAACTATGTGTTCTCCGTCAGGCATAAAATAAGGACCGCCTTCATATCCGTAAAAATTAACAACCCTTTTCACTTCTTTTGTTTTCGGATTCAAGATATAAATTCCTATGTCACCATCCCTGAAAGAAGTAAAAACAATTTCTCCCTTATTATTAACCGTTCCTTCTGCATCATAATACGGATTATCGGTCAATTTTTCAAGTTTTTTTGTCTCAAGGTCCAGCATAAAAATATCATAAGGGAAAAGTGTCCAATAATATCTTTTCAAATTGAGATTAGGAACCTCAGGGCATTTCTCCGAAATATGATGTGTGGAGGAATAAATAATGTGTTTACCATCAGGCATAAAATAAGCACAAGTTGTCCTTCCCTTGCCTGTTGATATCAGATGAAATTTCTTTTTCTTTAAATCGTATATGAAAATTTGATCACACATATATTTTTTATAATCCGTTCTCTGGAAAACGAGTTTTTTGTCATCAAAGGAAAAATACGCCTCCGCATTATCCCCTCCCGATGTCAATTTTTCAATATATTCAAAATACTTTTCTTCCCGAGAATAAATGTATTTATGTCTTTCCCATTCAAATTGATGGATTGACTTGTGTTCTTGGTGTAAAAGAAGAAGTATAAAAAAAACCATATATTTTAAAAATTTTACATAAGGACTTGAACCTTCATGGGTTAAAATTATATTTTAAGAAAATGAAGAAAAAATATAAAATATTACTTGTTAATCCATGGGTTACGGATTTTTCTTTATATGATTTCTGGGTAAAACCTCTGGGTCTTTTAATCATAGGAAGCATTCTTAAAAAAGAAGGGTTTGAAATTTACCTTCTTGATTTACTTGACAGACACAATCCCTTTTTAATTGAACATCTTTCAGAAAAAGAGAGAAGGAAAATCAGGGACAAAAAATTTTCAACAGGTAAGTTCCTTTCAAGAGAGATAAAAAAACCCGAAATTTATAAAAATATCAAAAGAAAATACAGAATTTACGGATGGTATCCTGAGATTGCAAAGAAATATTTAAAAAATGTAGGCAAAATTGATTTCATTTTAGTAACAAGCGGAATGACATACTGGTATCCCGGAATAATTGAGACGATAAAATTTTTGAAAAAAATTTACCCTGATTCAACTTATATCCTCGGAGGAAGATATGTGTTTTTGTGTCAGGCACATGCAGAAAAAACATTTGAAGATATATACCTAATACCCGAAATAAAAATCTCTGAAATTCTTAAAAAATTGGGGTCAATAATAAGAGAAGGCATTGAATATTCAAGCATTTCTTTTGATTTATATTTTGATTATCCTGTTTTGAGACATTTTGCTCTTATCACATCTTTTGGTTGTCCCTTCAAATGTGTCTATTGTGCGTCAAATATTTTATTTCCTGAATTTAAAACATTTGATAATGATTATGTGATAGAGCTTATTGAAAGAGTTTATAACTCAAAATTCCCTCTTGATTTTGCTTTTTATGATGATGCACTTCTCTACCCTCCTGAGAGGGCAAAGGAACTTTTGAGAAAGATTATAGAGAAAAAATTTAATTTAAGAATTCATGTGCCCAATGCAATTCATGCAAGATATATTGATGAAGAAATGGCAATGTTATTGAAAAAGGCGAATTTTAAAACAATAAGGATAGGTCTTGAGACGATTGATGAAGAGAAATTAAATAAAGAGTGGTCAAAAAAGATAAATCTTGAAATTTTTGAAAGAGCAATTTTTAATTTAAGAAAAGCAGGATTTGAAGAAATAGGTGTGTATGTGCTGATAGGTACGAAAAATGATACACCTGATTCAATTTTAAGAACCTATGAATATTTATATAAAAAAAGAATAAGGATTTATCCTGCACAGTTTTCTCCTGTGCCGGGTACCTGTTTCTTTGGAAAGAATAAAGACCCGCTTTTAACAAATAAATCTATTTATCCTCTCGGGAATCCTGAAATTGGTTTTGAAAATTATGAGAAATTAAAAAACTTTGCCAAGATTTTGAACAGGAATTTAGATAGTTCTTATCCTTTTAAGGAACTTCTGAAATTTTTATACAAATGAACAAAGAAGAAAATTTTCTGAAAATGGACTTGATTTTTTGTTTTTACCATATATTACCCTGAATTCTTCTTTAGTGTCATCAAATTTCAGTGGATTTCACTTAATGGTAAAGTTTAGTTGTGTAGGGTTTTTGCAAATGTGTTTCATCTACCAAAAAGAATAATTTTCTGTTTAAATTTTTAACAAAATTTCTCCACTTTTAGTATCCTGTTAAAATTTCTTTTCTATTATAATACCCAATCTTTTTTCCTTTCTTATATAAAAACTCATAAGGCTTGTATCTTTATCAAAATTATAAAGATGGGCTGAAACATAAGCATCCGCAATGTTAAATGCCCATAAGCCCACTGCAAGAACAAAATTGTATGAAAATCTGTATAAAATATTTTTATCCTTATCTATTTCTGGATAATCCTTAATTAATTCCTTTAAAAGATATGTCTCCGCTCCGAAAAATACTATCCCTTTAATATAATTACCTGTATAAAATTGCCCCAGACCCGGCAAAAAAGCACTCATCCATGCTGCTTTTACCGGATTTTTATTCTGAGAAAATAGAATAAAAATAAGAAGAAATTTCATCAATAATAAACCTCCATTAAACAAAGACCCTGCGGAGGTGCTATTATTATTGCATCCGGACCGTTCTCAAGTGCTCTTTTATAAGCATCGGGATCATTTCTTGAAGCATGATATACCATCTGTCCTACCAAACTCCTGACCAATTTGTTTAAAAATCTCTTTGCATAGAAATAAAGATATAGCTTGTTACCCTTCTTTTCTGCCCAGCATTTTTCAATATTTATAACTCCGTTTCCTTCGGGTAAAGGAGAAAAGGGGGTAAAGTCCCTTTCACCTACGGTATCCTTGCACATCTTATAAAACAATTTATAATTAATCCCGAAATAAATTTCCCATCCGTATCTTCTGTATAAGGGTGACCTCTCAAGAAGTATTGTATATCTGTACAATTTCGCCTTTGCACTTCTTCTTGAATGGAACTTATTACTCACGATTTCTATATCCTTTACACATACATCCTTCGGCAAAAGAGCATTTATTGCTTTTTTTAATTTTCCCAAATCGTCACCGAACCTTTCTTTAAAGAACCTGTAAGGTGCGTCAAAATGTGCAACCTGACCCAGAGCATGAACACCCCTATCCGTTCTGGATGCACCCTGTAAAAGTCCTTTTGCGTCCAGTATTTTTTTTGTCACTTCGTCAAGAACACCCTGCACGGTCCTTAACCCCTTTTGAACTTGCCATCCGTAAAAGTCTGTTCCATCGTATTCAACCTTAATTTTAAACCTCATTTTTTTATACTTTTTGCTATAAATATCGTAATTTCAAAAAGAAGAACAAGTGGTATTGCCAAAATACTCATTGTCACAAAATCCGTTGAAGGAGTCAAAATTGCTGCAAGAATGAATATTATTACAATTACTTCTCTCCTTCTCTGTTTTAAAAATTCGTAATCAATTATATCCAGTTTCACAAGAACAAGCACAATTATGGGGAGTTCAAATAAAATTCCTGTAAATAATGTGAGATACAAGAGAAAATTTACAATACCCGAAATATGCATTAAGGGTTCAATTGAATTTCCTGCAAAGGAAAGCAGAACCTTTATGCACAAGGGGTATATCACAAATATTGAAAAAAAAGCACCGATATAAAAAAGGAAGGGAGAGAAGATAATAAAAGGTCTTATAAATTTTTTTTCATTTTCATAAAGACCCGGTTTTATAAAATCCCAGAGTTCTTTAATAATTAGAGGCAGAGAGAATAAAATTGCACATAAAAAAGAGACTTTTATTCTGACAAGAAATGCCTCTTGTGGTGAAAAGAAATAAATTTCTTTAAGTGGTTTTTTTATAAAATCAATAATTTTTAAAGAAAAAGAAAAGGATAAAATTAAAAACACTACTATATAGATTATTATTCTTATAATTCTTGCTCTTAATTCTTCCAGGTGATAGACAAAAGATTCGTCCATATCAGTATAAAAGGGAATAAAGAAAAAGATTTATTCCCATTTTTATTGCCTTTTCTCTTATTTCCGGCGGATCTCCGTATGCATCCGTCCATCCATCCGATATATTTGAGTTATAAGAATAAAATAGAACGAGCCTTTTTCCGACAAAAATTCCGTAACCTTTCGGGGGTCCTGGATAATGTTCATGAATCTTCGGTAGTCCATCTTTGAATTTATAAAAAATATGATAAATAGGATGATCAAAAGGAACTTCCTTTAATTCTTTATCAGGAAAAATTTTCTTTATTTCCTTTCTTATGTATTTATCCATTCCATAATCATCGTCAATATAAAGAAAACCACCGTTTAAAAGGTATTCTCTTAAATTTTTTGCATCAATCGGAGAAAGTTCCACTTTACCGTGACCTGTCATAAATAAAAAGGGATAATTTCTGATCCTCGGATCTCCGACATCAAGAACAACTTGAGTTTTAATCATCTTAATTCCGGTTCTCTTTTCTATTTCGGTTGCAAGATTAGGTAATATTTCAGGGTCATTATACCAATCACCCCCTCCGTCATACTTTAACCTGACAAGTTTTAATTCAAGTACTGATAAAAAAATCAGAAGAAAGAGCATATGAAATCCACAGCCTGTTTGAAATTTTTTGCAATGAAATCAGGATTTGAATTTCTTTCATATCTTCCTTCTATAAATATCGTTTTAAAACCCAGCTTTTTACCGAATTCAACATCAGAGTCTTTGTCCCCGATCATGAATTTTTTATCATATTGAAAAGGAAACTCTTTTATCCATTTTCTGTAAAGCCCGAGATTCGGCTTTCTGCAACTGCACCCCTCATCAGGTAAATGAGGACAGAAATAATACTCAAAAATCTTTATTCCTTTTTCATATAAAAACTGGTCAATTCTTTCATGAATTTTTATAACATTTTTTTCTCCGTAATAGCCTCTTTGAATACCGGATTGATTAGTAAATACAAAGAAGTGAAATCTTTTTTCTTTTAAAATTTTCAGTCCCTCAAAAACGCCTTCAAGAAATTTTATTTTAAAAGGGTCTCCGAGTTCTCCGTAGTCTCTATCAAGGATTAAAACACCATCCCTATCCAAAAACAAAAGATTAGGTTTCATAGCAAATTTTTGATAAATTTTTTAAATTCAGATACTGCTTTTCCGCGATGTGATATAAGATTTTTTATTTCGGTATCTATTTCTCCGAATGTTCTTCCAAGGGGGGGGTAAAGAAATATGGGGTCATAACCAAAACCGCTTTTTCCCCTTTCTTCATAGGATATGAATCCTTCCACTTCTCCTTTGAATTTGAAAAAATTGTTTTTATTTAAAACAAAATAAATTACACATACAAACTTTGCTCTTCTTTTTTCAAAACTAACACCTCTGAGCAGTTTTAAAAGAAGTTTTCTGTTTTCCTCATCGGTTGCCTTTTCGGAAAATCTTTTTGAATAAATTCCGGGTAATGTATAAAGGTAAGGAACAATAAGACCGGAGTCTTCTCCGATAGTCGGAAGTCCGGTTAATAAAAATCCCTTATATGCTTTTTCAAATGCATTTTCTTCAAAACTTCTCCCCTTTTCTTTAAAACCTTCCTCTATACATAAATCTTTTAAACTTAAAATTTTTATATTTAAATCTTTTAATAATTTAAGAAATTCCCTTTTTTTACCTTGATTTGTGGTAGCAAGAAGTATTTTCAATCAAGTTTATCTGGGAGGTGTTATTTCTGTTTCAACGACCCAGGCATCATAATAACCCATGCTTCTCAGTTTCATTTTCATCCTATCCGCTTCTTCCCTTGAGACAAAATCACCAACTCTGACTTTGTAATAAGGAGGTATATATTCAACATAAACCTTATATTGTCCCTGCAGTCTTGCTTCTGCTTCTCTTGCGAATTTTTCTGCTTTTTCTTTATTGCCCGGTTTTGAGGCATCAAG
>JAJRUZ010000060.1 GCA_024277525.1 Caldifarciminota bacterium
AATGAACCCTCTTCCCTTTATCTTTATGACTCTGCAGGATTCTTAAAATATACATTTTTTGAAGACCAGATAATAGCGTATCCAAAACTCATCAAACTCTCTCAAAATGATATGGGTTTAACAAGAGGACTTTATATTATCATTTTAAAACAGGGAAAAAGGATCTATAAAAAAACATTCGTATATTTTGAATAAAGAAAAATATTTTTTAATAGAAGGAGGTAATAAACTTAAAGGAGAAATTGAACTCCAGGGAGCTAAAAATGCTGCACTTCCCTTATTTTCCGCAATGCTTATCTGTGAAGGTAAAACTTTATTTAAAAATATTCCGATTGTTGAAGATACCCTTACAATGTTATCTTTGGTCTCTTATCTGGGCTTAAATGTAAAAATAAACAAAAAGGATAAAACAGTGTTCATAGAAAATAAGGGTTTAAAAAATTCCTCTGCCCCTTTAAGTTATATTAAAAAAATGAGGGCTTCAATTTATGTATTGGGTCCCCTTATTTTGCATTTTAAAAAAGCAAAAGTAGGGATACCAGGGGGGTGTGCATTCGGTCCGAGACCCATAAATTTTCATTTAAAAGGACTAAAAAAAATGGGAGTAAACTTTGAACTTGAAGGCGGATATATTAATGCAAAGGTTAATAAGTTAAAAAATATAAAGATAGTATTACCGAAAATCAGTGTGGGTACAACCGCACATTTGGTAACAACTGCTTCAAAGATAGAAGGTGAAACTGTAATAGAAAATATTTCAATTGAACCGGAGGTTATTTTACTTTTTGATTTCTTAAAAAAAGCAGGAGCAAAAATTTATGTGGAAAATAGAAAAGTAATAGTTTACGGAAATAAAAACTTAAAAGCCCCCTCAGAGTTTGAGAACATAATTGACCGAATAGAGGCAGGAACGTATATGCTTTTTGTTACAGCAACAGGAGGAGAAGTTAAAATTAAGCCGAACCCTTATAAATATATGGAAAAGGTTATAAAAGTCATAAATAAAATAGGAGGCTATGTTGAAAATAAAGAAGATTATTTATTTTTAAAATCGGAAGGTGAAAATTTAAAATCTGTTTCTCTATCAACATCACCTTATCCCGGATATCCTACGGATTTACAGCCTCAACTCGTTGCACTTCTGACGCAGGCAAAAGGTAGGAGTGTTATTAGAGAAAGGATATATCCTGAAAGATTCGGTTATGTAGGAGAGTTAATAAAGCTAGGAGCAAATATTGAAGTGGGACACGGATATGCAAGAATTGAGGGTAAAACAAAGTTAAAATCTGCTCCGCTTGAGGCACCGGATATAAGAGCAGGGGCAGCTCTGATTCTTGCAGCTCTTGTAGCAGAAGGGAAATCAAAAATTTACGGAATAGGACATATCAAAAGGGGATATGAAAATATCGTTTCAAAATTAAAAAAACTGGGAGCGCAAATAGAAATAAGGAGGAAATGAAGGAAGAAATTTTAAAAATCAGAGATGAACTTTTAAATCTCAGTTCAGTCATTGTTCTCACGGGAGCGGGTGTTTCAAAGGAAAGCGGAGTTCCCACATTCAGAGGAAAGGATGGATTATGGAAAAATTTTGATGCAACCCAACTTGCAACTCCTGATGCCTTTTCAAGGGACCCGAAACTTGTATGGGAATGGTATAACTGGAGAAGGAGTATAATAATAAAGGCAAAACCGAATCCTGCTCATTTCGGAATAAAAAAACTTGAGGACCTGATACCCGATTTTTTACTTGTAACCCAGAATGTGGATGACCTTCACAGAACCGCAGGTTCAAAAAAGATGGTTGAAATGCACGGAAACATTTTCCGAACAAGATGCACTCAATGCGGTGATATAAAATTTGAGAAAAAAGTTTTTAAGGAAGAAGAACTACCTCCGAAATGTGAAAAATGTGAGGGGCTTTTAAGACCCGATGTTGTGTGGTTCGGAGAACCGATACCCATGGATGTTCTTTCAAAAATTCAGGAATTTTCGGAAAAGGCGAATGCAATACTCGTTGTAGGGACTTCTGCCCTTGTTTATCCTGCAGCTTACATTCCTTTTATCATAAAACAGAGAGGAGGTAAGGTTTTTGAAATAAATCCTGACATAACACCCGTAACACAGATTGCTGACATATCAATAAGAGGGAAGGCGGGAGAGGTGTTTAAATTTATTCAAAATCTATAATGATTTAACTCATGAACTCCGAATGGAAGATAAACAATTTCACAGACATAAAACTGAAAAACAGATATATTCTGGCAATTGTGGTGGTTTCGGTATCAATCACAATATTCATTATGATTCTGGTTTTATCCAGATTAAAGGGCTCAAAACTTATTCTGATAGTTTCAATCTTTATATTATCCACAGTAATAGTGGATATAATACTTCTTCTTGATTATTTTTTAAAAAAGAAAAGCACCCGATGGTTTAATAAATTTTTAAAAGACATAAAGGAAATCAGTTCAAAAGAAGAAAACGGGAATTATAAAATTAAAATTCTGCTGGAAAGACCTTATGAAAAAATAAAAATTGAAACAGGAAAGATTTTGATTGAAAGATATGTGGTGAAGGCAGATAAGTCATCACATGTTGTCACAAAAACCCATGTTATGAATAAAAAAGAATTTGAATTTGAAAACAGAAATGAAATTGAATTTGAAATAGAAAAGGGGAAGGTTATAGGTTTTATGGAAAAAAGTAAAGGATTGATTGAAGGACCCGGAATTATTCTTCATACATCTTACCGAAATAAATTCATCTTTCTTTTTTCCGATGACACTCTTTTTGAAGCAATGAAACCCGAGGAAAGAACAATTAAAATTGAAAATGATACAAAAGTATATCTTGAATTTTCTGATTATAAAGAAAACGAACTAATGTTCTATCTCTCTGTTTTAAAAACGGGAAAAGCAAGAAGTATAAAATTTGAGTTTGAATGGATTTATAAAAGGGATAAATTCAGAAGTTACATAAAAAGGGAACTGGTAAAAAAAGTGACAAAACCGGGAACATATGAAATTGAATATAAATTTTTAAAGGAGGAGAAAAATATATATATTATACCTTCCTTTTACATTCCGAATATGAATTTGATGAGAATTTCCAAAAACACAAACTGGGAAATCTATTGTAGATTATCTCTTGACATTCCTTTATTACCTGATAAATATGTAAAAACTCCTTTAATTGGGGCTGATTAACTGCCCCCGGAGGGACTCGAACCCCCGACCTGCAGTTTAGGAAACTGCCGCTCTATCCACCTGAGCTACGGGGGCAGTTTTTTATAATTTAAATTATAACATTCATTTAATAAGTTTTTCTATGAATCTTTTGGCAAGCTGGAAAGTATCTTTAATTGTTTCAATTCCTCTTAAATCACCCCTATAATATCCCGCAATATGAATTTGATGATATAAATTCCAGAATGCTTTTTGAAGTTTCCCGTCTCTATGAGAAAGATAATTTTTTATATAATCTCCGTAAGTTTCTGAACTTTTCGGTAATTCTTTGGGGGTTAATCCCCTTTTCAATAATGCATAATCAATTGCCTTTAAAATAGCAAGCCAGAGTGTCCCGAATGCTTCCTGAACATATTTGATATTATCATAAACTCCTATTTCATAATCAGGTTCCGCTTTTTCCAAGATTTGTTTTGCATTTTCATAATATTTTAATGCTTCAATTTCGGGTTCCTTCTCCATATTTTAAATTATATTCGCTTTTTCCAGAATTTTCAACTGCTCAATTTCGGAATACGGGAATTTACGATATTCGTCTTTCTTTCTAAAAAACAACCGGTCTCAAATAGATTATTTTTTGAAAAAAAATATTTTTTTATTTTAAAATATTTTATATGTTAAATATAAATAAAAAAGGAATCGAACCTAAAAACATTGAAAAGTGGAAGCTTCCCTTTCTGTTCTTCATCTTTGAACTTATTGGGAGGTGGGGAATATGAGGTGCATGTGTTATATATTTTTATTTATACATATTGCGTATGCAAAGGTATGGTATGTTGATACAACGGGTGCCGAGGGTGACAGTATTCAGAAATATGTGAATATTGCACACGACTCTGCAGTTGCATTTAACAGAATTGATACGGTTTTGCTTGCAGATGGTAAATATCATATGTTTATAAATGACACTCTCGGACTCATAATGCGTGATTCTGTTGTTCTGATGAGTCAAAATGGTGCAGAAAGTTGCACACTTACAGCATTAAGCAAAACAGGAACAGATGTTGCATGGCATGTGATATTCTTCACTTTACTTGACACAATTGATTGCAAGGCGATGATAAAAAAACTAACAATAACAAACGGCATGGCAAGGGAACCTTCTCCGTATGGAGGCGGAATATTCTGCTATTTATCCTCACCTGTTATAGAATCCTGCGTTATTATAAATAATTCAGCAGATTACGGTGGCGGACTTTATGCTTTTTTATCCTCTCCGGTAATCATCGGTAACAAAATTTGTAATAATTCAGCATATATCGGTGGTGGACTTTTTCTTTGTTATGGTGCTTCTACCATTACCGAAAATAAAATTTACAATAACTCAGCAAAAGGTGGGGGTGGCGGAGTATATATTAATGGGTCCTTCACACTTAATGGAAACAAAATTTATTATAATTCAGGGGATATTGGGGGTGGCGTTTGGGGTTATGGCTCCTTTATACTTAATGGGAATCAAATTTATAATAACTCAGTGAATTATCATGGGGGTGGACTTTACATTGGAGGAGACCCCACACTTATTGGAAACAAAATTTATAATAACTTTGGAAATTACGGCGGCGGACTTTGCATTTCTGGCTCCTCTACACTTATCGGAAATGAAATTTATAATAACTCAGCAAATTCTTACGGAGGCGGACTTTATATTTTCTCCGGCTTTCCGATCCTTACCCGAAATGAAATTCATAACAACTCAACAAATCTTTACGGAGGCGGACTTTGCGTCTCTGGCTCACCCACACTTAATCAGAATAAAATTCATAACAACTCAGCGGTCTATCACGGTGCCGGGCTTTACCTTTATATGTGTGAGGCTGCACTTATTACTAATGAGATTTATAATAACTCGGCATATGCCGGTTATGGTGGAGGACTTTATATTGATTATTACTCGTCGCCAACATTCAAAGGTGACAAAATTTATAACAATTCTGCAAACCGCGGAGGGGGAATATTTGTCTCCCGTTATTCTTCTGCAATCCTCAATCATTCACTGGTTGCACTTAATAAAGCAAATTACGGCGGCGCTTTTTATGACAGTTTAAACAGTAAAATAGTCTGCGATAGCAGTTTTATCATAGATAACGGTAACATTTTTGATACAAAATCAGGACTTGCATACATCTCCTCTGATGCAGATTCAGGGGTTACATTTAAAATTAATTACTCAAATGTTTACTATAATATCTATCAACCTGACATTGAGATTTGCAATATGTCTGACGCGGTGATTGACCTCAAAAATAATTTCTGGTGGACTACACAGGATTCGGTAATTTCTGCGCTTATTTACGGTGCAAATGACTACTCAAACTGGGCATATAATTTCATAGCCGGTGTACCGGGAGAACCTGTGAGTGTTGATTCTATCAGAAATTATGGATCCGACTGGAACACAGTAGTGGATACTCTCTTTGTACCTGATACACTTTATATCAGATTATACGGAGCAGACAGAAATGCAAAATTCAGGGAGGCTGCGGTTGTAATACTCAAATCAAGCGAGTATCCGAATGGTATTGCATGTGCACTTATCGAAACAGATACAAATACAGGCGTATACGAGGGCAAGATATATTTGTGTGAGGCACCAGGTGGTATTATAAGAATTGATGATATTTTACAAAGAATACGAGTCAATCCAGAAGGAGATAAGGTTGACATAATCAGCAATGTTGACACTACAAAATCATTCACGGTGATTTATAAAGAAGGTGTCGGAGTTAAAGAAAAATGGATATCAAGAGATATGCCCGACCTTACCTTAATTTCGTTATTCGGGAAGAATGTTATAAAATATTATTGTCCTGTAAAGAGTGATGTAACAATCAATCTTTTCAATATTTCGGGCAGATTAATAAAGGCATTTAAATGCGGTAAAAAAGATGCGGGACACCATTATTTCAAATTTAACACAACTCACCTAGCCGACGGAGTATATTTTATACAACTTAAAACAAGTAAAAACACTTATATGAAGACACAAAAGGTTATACTCCTTAAATGAGTTATTCCACAAAAAAGAAAAGTAAAGAAAATCTCAAAATCTAAAAATTTATACTTATTTTTTCCTCCTCCGGAGGGAGTTGAACCCTTACCGGAGCAGGGGCAGAAGAAACTTAATTAAAATTAAAATCTCAAGTTTAAGGATATTTTATGGGCGTCTTTAAGCCATTTGTTGTTAGCAGAATAAGAATAGTTTAAAACTATAGTCCTGAAGTAAAGCCCGAATCCGGCGGAAAAAGGGAAGTTATAAGAAGTTCCGAATCTGATAGCAAGGGGTCTTATCCAATGTATCTCTAATCCGGCAAAATAAAGAATTGAGAGACCTTCTTTTTCATTAATATTCCTTTTTGTGCCTAAATCAACAGCAATGGTAACCCGTTCTTCACCTCTTATTTTGATTTTCCTTATATAAGTTTTGCCTTTCTTCTGGTATGACTCCCTCCTATAAGCCTCCCTCGGAAACAGAAAGAGTGCAAACCCTACTCTGTAAGTGGGAAGAACCTTCTCATCCCCGTACCCTGCTGCAAAATTCCTCATTACCGCCCCAACACTGAAATTAGGTGTCACCTTTCCGTATATACCTAAATCAAAACCCCATCCAGATTTTGAACCAACCTGAGAATTCAATAAAAACCTGTTTAAGTTTAGTCCGAAAGAAAATCCCCTTATCAAACTCATCGCAACCGAAAGTGTAATGTAGTTTTCACTCATGGTAGATGTATTCCCGAAGAAATCCTCAAGTTTCGCTCCCTGTCTTAACCAGGATAAACCAAAACCCATTTTTTGCCTTTGGAATATTAAAGGATAAGCCAATGTCGCATAATCAATCATCACTTCCCTTACCTCAGGATAAATCCAGTGCATAAATGCAACCTGTGAAGTTTTTAAATTCACAATCCCCGCAGGATTATAATAATTAGAAAAAGCGTCGTTCGCAACAGCAACAAAGGCTCCTCCCATTCCAGAAGCACGAGCCCCCAAAGAAAGCTCTATGGGAGCAGATATAAGTAAACTTATACAAAAAATCCCAATTAATATCTTTTTCATCCCTTCACCTCCTTATTTTATCACTCCAATGGGCTTTCTGATAATAGTCTTTGTTCCGTTTTCATCCACAAACTCAAAAATGTAAATGTAAATACCCGAACCGGGAAAATGAGCCATATCCCTTATTCCCTTATTAAAATCTCCCATTCCGTCCCACTGAAGATTGTACCTTCCCGCAGTAGAATAATATTTATCTTTTGCAATAACCCTCACCACATCTCCCGCAAGATCAACAATTCTGAGACTTACCCTACCCGGGGACGGAAGCTCAAAAATAAAGGTTGAGTTCTCTCCGACTCTGAACGGGTTCTTTGTCCATCCTACTTTTATTTCCTTAATAAGTGTTTTCTCTTCAACAGCAATATCATAAATGGAAAGATGATTCGTCTCAAAAGAAACAGTATTTAAAGCAGTATCAATTTCCGGTTCTCCGGCTTTTAACCACATTGTACCATCAAAGAAATAAGGAACAAGCTCAGTTTCATTATACTCAAGTGTATCATCCTGATCAGGGTCAAGGTCAAAATCATTGTAAGAAAGAACTATCTTCACAGGTTTTAAGAAAACAAGTCCTTCGGGCATAAACTTATGAGGAATCCTTAACAAACTTATATTCTCAAACTTTGTAGGAGGCTCACTTTCGGGTGATATAGCCTTTATATACAATTTTACCTTCGTATTTAAAGCACCTTCGGGAAT
>JAJRUZ010000061.1 GCA_024277525.1 Caldifarciminota bacterium
TCTCTCATATACTTCTCCAAAAATTTTACCTGTTTTTAAATCTTTTATTCCGAAAAGATTATATGTCCCTTTTCTCTCATATCTTGCAGGAACCCTATACTCCTTTCCTTTCTTTGCCCAATGCACCCCTCCATGCGGAATAAGCTGAATGGGTCCCATCTCATCAAAACATAAAACCCTTCCATTTGTAAGATAATCCCTTAATTTTGAAAGAGACCAGTTTGTAAAAGGAAGATTTAAATCTCCGGGATGAGAAAGAGCAATCTTTATTATCTCTTTCCTTTGTTCATCTGTAAAAACACGAGGAGCTCCTCCCCTGGGTTTGTCCAGAAGCCCATCCAACCCTTTTTCATTAACCTTTCAAAAATTGAGCCTTTAAGAATATAAAAACCTTCAAAAAGTTTCTCAAGTTTTTTTCTTAACATAATATATAATGATAAGATAAAAATTAAAAAATTTTAACCCCTAATAAATACCAAAAAAGGAACGGTTATTTGAAAATTGAAACTATGAATTTAATGGATGATGCGCTACTCCTTTTATTTGGATAATTAAAAAGTAAAAAATTACAACCGTCATTTTAATATTTTAACCGAAAAAAAGAAAAATTTCAACAACTTATTTTATATTTTTATTATGAAAAAAGTTTCCAAAAAAATAATTTTAAATTTCTTAATTCTTTTGATTTTTACCTTCTCCGCACTTTTGATATTTGGGTATATAAGAATCAGAGTATCATTTCCGGTCAGAAACGGTAAAATTGAGCTTAAAGGAATAAAAGATAAAGTTTTTATTTATTTCAATGAGTACGGAATCCCTTTTATTGAAGCAAAATATCTTGAAGATGCCATATTTGCAGAAGGATACCTTCATGCCCAGGAAAGAATGTTCCAAATGGACCTTTTAAGAAGAGCAGCAACAGGTGAATTATCCGAAATCTTCGGAGAAAAGACATTTAAAGTGGACTCTTTTTTCAGAGTATTGGGAATAAAAAGAATTGCAATGATATTAAAAGATTCACTCTTACCGATTGAGAAAAAAATACTTGAAAGTTATGCAAGGGGAGTGAACGCCTATATTGAAAAAAGAAAAGGGCAATTACCTATTGAATTTTTAATTCTAAATTATAAACCCGAAAAATGGAAAATTGAACATTCACTCGCAATAGGAAGATTAATATCATGGAATTTAAATCTCTCCTTTAAAGGAGACCTTTTATTTACAAAAATTAAGAATAGAATTGATACTAACAAAATAAAAGACTATCTTCCCTTTTATCCCCCTGATGCGCCCTCTCAGATTGAAGAAATACCGAAAATCGAAGAAAAACATTTTAAATTGCTGAAAAAAATTGAAAAATTTATTCCACAATTTTATGCCTCAAATTCTTTCGCATCTTCTTATCCTCCTTTGCTTGAAAACGACCCCCACCTTGATTTAACAATTCCAGCAAATTGGTACCTATTGTCAATAAATACTGACTCTCTTAAAGGAGTCGGATTTTCAATACCCGGAACTCCTCTTTTAATATCAGGGACAAACTGGGATATTGCAATTGGAGTTACATCACTGCAACTTGATGATGGTGATTTTATAATTTCTGATTTGAATAATTTAAAGATAATAGAGGAAAAGATAAAAATAAAAGGAAAAGGTGAACGGAAAATAAAAATTTTTATAAAAGATAACATGCCTCTTGTTGATAAAAAAAATAAATTATTTTATTTCTGGAGAAGCAATCTTATATCTCATGAAATATATGCACTTTATAAACTTTATAATTCAAAAAATGTATATCAAGCGGATACTGCTTTAAGATATTTCCGAAGTCCTGCACTTAATTTTATAATTGTTGATAAGGAAGGAAATCTTCTTTATAAAGCATGCGGATGGATAGAGAAAAGGAAAAGTTTTTCAATATTTCCACGAAAAGAAGTACCTTCTGAATTCTTACCGGATTCATTGTTACCCAAGGTTATAAATCCCTATTCGGGTTATCTTGTATCTTGCAATAACCCACCTTTAAAGGCTTATCCTTATTATATTTCCTTATTTTTTTCACCCTCGGGCAGGGCAAGAAGACTGAATGAATTGTTGAAAAATTCTAAAAATATAACACTGAAAAATTTTATGAACTTTTCAATTGATATAAAAGATGAATATGCAAAGATTATAACGGATTATATATTGAAAATCATAAAAAATATACCGATGGAGGAAAAGGAAAGAAAAATTTATGAAAAACTTAAAAATTTTGATTTTTATATAAGAAAAGAAAGAGGGGAACCTTTAATTTTTTACAGGTTAATTTATAAAATATTTGAAAATTATTATAAGAAGAAAAATTTGGGAGAGGAAATTTATAAAGAATTTCTCTCATTTGCTTATATTCCTCTAAGTGTGCTTGAGAACAATTTAAGGGAAGGAAAAATTGATGAATATGTAGTAATAAAATCTTTCAGGGAAGTTTGTGAAGAGTATGAAGGGCAAAAATACGGAAAGTACCATAAGGTAAAACTGTTTCACCCTCTGTCAATTATTCCGGTCATAGGTAGATTTTTTAAATTAAAGGAGATAGAAATTGATGGCTCTCTTACCACTATTAATAAAATGGGATTCAAATTAGAAAATCCTTTTTATGTTACAGAAGGTCCTTCAATGCGAATGATAGTTGACTTGGAAAATAAAAATTTTTATTACATATTGCCACCGGGGCAGAGTGGTGTCTTATTTGATAAGAATTATTCCGACCAGTATTATTTGTGGATTTCCGGTCGGTATCTTTCACTTTTCCCGTTTAAGGTGAAAAATAAACTGATTCTCAAACCTTCGGAATGATAATGAAAATTTTAAAATATTATTTCAAAAAAGAGAGAATAAATCTTCAAATCCATTATTCTCTTTTAACAGGAGGAGGGGTTATTCTCGGAACGATTAAAAATAATATCAATCTGCTTGAAATGAATTTTTTAAAACTTTTCTTTTCAATTACAGCAATATTAATTGCGTTTTATTCATCACTTGCATTTAACGACATTTATGATTATGAATCCGACCTTGCAGCAGGGAAAAGGACTCCTTTAACCGAAAGATATATAAATAAAAAAGGATATTTTATATACGGATTATGTCTTGTGATCATATCTTTGATTGTGAGTTTTTTTATCGGATTTTATCCCTTTTTAATCCTTTTCTTACTTCACATACTTCAATTCATTTATTCAATTCCTCCTTTGAGATTAAAGAGATTTTTCCCCTTATCGGTATTTATTCTTTCAATTGCTGCCCTTTTTGCTTGTTTATTCGGCTTTTCGGTTATTGAGGAAAAGAATCCTTTCGTCGGATTTCCTTTAAAACTATACTTGGTTTTTATATTTGCTTTTCCTTTTGCGATGAACTTCAGGGATGTCCTTGACCTCAAAGGGGATAAAATCTGCGGTGTTAAAACCCTTGCTGTTATTGTAGGAGAAAAAAGGGCTCCATTATTTGCAGGTATATCTTTATTTATTACTTATGTTTTAGTTGCTTTAATTCTTTTCAAGCCGGTTTATTTCATTTTATCTTTTATAGCGGGAGTTTTGAGCATTTATTTTTCTTTAAGAAAAAAATATGATGAGTCTCCTTTATTTTTTATTTATTTTGCATATTTAATCATTTTCATCATAACGGTTTATTTAAATCCCTTTTATTTATTTTGAAATCTTATTATTTCTTTTGTGTTTTTTCCTTTTTGACCGTATCTTCTTGAACAGGAGTTAAAGAGAGGGACTCTTCTTGTGTTTCTTGAGAAAATAGGGGCAGAATTTGATATGTTACATTGCCTTGCACCGGACGTTGAACTTTCGGGGTTTTTGAGATAAGCGCAATTAATATAGCCAAAGCTCCGATTCCTGCTCCTATTCCCCAGGTTAATTTTTGAAAAAATGTGGGTGCGCCCCTTACACCTAACAGATCCTGTGCTCCTCCTCCAAAAAAAGCACCTAAGCCACCACCTCTGGGTTGTTGAACAAGAATAATAACAATCAAAATTATAACCAAAAAAACATGCAATGCAATTAATAATCCTGTCATGATATATAATTTAAAGCAATTTTAACGAGTTTTGCAAATGAATCTCCTTTTAAAGATGCACCTCCAACAAGTCCGCCGGAAATTTCCGGATTTTTTACAAGAGAATCAAAATTCTCGGGTTTTATGCTTCCACCGTACAAAATCGGAATGTTCACATCGTAATTTTTATTCAAGAATTCAATTATAAATCTATGAGCAGAAACCGCCTGCTCAGGAGTGGCAACTCTTCCGGTTCCGATTGCCCAAACCGGCTCATAAGCAATAATAATTTTTTTTATTTCCTCTGAGTTTAAAAGTTTCAAACCTTCTCTTAATTGCCTCTCAAGAACTTCCTCTGTCTTTCCGCTTTCCCTTTCATCAAGTGTTTCACCGATACAAAATACAGGTTTAAAGGAAAGTTCTATTGCTTTTTTCAGTTTTTTTGATAACATTTCATCATCTTCTTTAAAGATTTTCCTTCTTTCCGAATGTCCTATTATTACATTTTTTACTCCTATATCAACAAGATGAAGCGGAGAAATTTCTCCTGTAAAGGCTCCTTTTTCCTCAAAGAACATATTTTGTGCTCCTATTTCAACATCTGTATTCTTAAAAATTTCCTTTGCAATAATAAGATGGGTAAAAGGCACAAAAATACAAACAGATACCTTCTCATTTAATCCTTTTTCGAGTTCTGTGAAAAACTTATCTTTCCATTCTTCAATATCTCTCCTTAACATATTCATTTTCCAATTACCGAAAACAAATTTTTTCATTTTTTATCCTCCTTTATAATGCTTTTTATCGGTTCAAATGTTTTTCTATGAAGCGGGGAAACTCCCACCTTTTTAATTGTATCAACATGAAAATCGGTGTAATATCCTTTGTTTAAATCAAATCTGTAATCAGGATAAACTTCGGAAATTGCTTCCATCCACATATCCCTTGTTACCTTTGCTATTATACTTGCTCCTGCTATCACATCAACCCTTCTATCTCCTTTAACAAGGGGAATCTGTTTTATTTTTGTTCCTTTTATTTTAAATCCATCAACAAGAATCACATCGGGTCTTAAAGGTATGTTTTTCAAAGCCCTTTTCATTGCGAGATAATTTGCCTGCTGGATGCCTATTTTGTCGATCTCATCCGGAAAAACAAAACCTATCCCGAATTTTACATTTTTATCAATAAGTTTTTTTAAAAGTTTCTCCCTTTTTTCCGGATTCAAAAGTTTTGAATCCCTTACAAAATTTATATTTACTCCCAAAGGCACATATAACGCACATGCAACTATGGGTCCTGCAAGCGGTCCTCTTCCTGCTTCGTCAACTCCTACTGGCTTTTTTGCATTTATTCCTATGAATTTCAAAAATCTGTAAACACTCTCCACTTATTTCCTTAATTCCTTAATTTTTGCCTTCTTACCTTTTTTCTCCCTTATCCAGAAAATTTTTGCTTTTCTTACCTTTCCCCTTCTTACGACTTCTATCTTCTCGATAAAAGGAGAATGTATAGGAAAAGTTCTCTCAACTCCGATGCCCTGAGTTACCCTTCTTACAGTAAATGTTTCCGAAAGTCCTGAGCCCCTTCTTTCAAGAACGAGTCCTTCAAAGGGCTGGACTCTTGTTTTTTCAACAAGTTTCCTTGTTTTCGGATCTTCTTTCAATTCCGTAATTTTCACATATACACGAACAGTGTCTCCTGCTTTAAAATCAGGAATATCCTTTTTCATAAATTTTTCTTCAACTTTTCGGATTAGTGTATCCATCTGAAATTTTAGATATATTTATTAAGGAGAGTTGAACTCCTTGAAGTTTAATTATACCTTCTTATTCAACTCCTTTTCAATCTCTTTTAAAAGTTTTTTATCCTCTGCGGTTAAATGAATTTCTTCAAGCAAGTCTTTTCTTTTTATAATTGTTTCTTTAAGGGCTTCCTTTTTTAAATATTTTTTTATTTTTTTATGATTTCCTGATACCAGTATTTCAGGAACTTTTTTACCCTCAAATTCTCTCGGTCTTGTATATACAGGATAACCCAGAAATCCCTTTTCAAAAGAATCCTCTTCCCTTGAATCCTTATCTCCCAATGCACCGGGCAATAATCTTGCTATTGCATCAATGATTACATAAGCAGCTGGTTCTCCTCCTGATAATACATAATCTCCTATTGAAATCATATCATCCACATAAAATTTTACCCTTTCATCAATTCCTTTATATCTTCCGCAAATTATGATAATGGAATCCTTCTTTGAAAGTTCATGCACTATTTTTTGATTCAATCTTCTTCCCCTTGCGTCAAGTAAAATTTTGTAAGCATCTTCTTTAATGCTTCTTAAAGCCCTCACAATTACATCAACCCTTAGAACCATTCCGCCTCCGCCTCCAAAGGGTTTATCATCAACTTCTTTTAGACCGGGTGCAAATTCTCTCAAATCAAGGGCATTTAAAATAAGAGAACAACTTAAAATTGCCCTTTTAATCGGTCCGAATTTCTTTATTTCATCAAAAAATTCCGGAAAAAGGGTGACTACAAAGATTTTCATTTTTGAACCTCTATAATTTTCTCGCAATCGGTGTAAATCTTTTCATTTTTTTTATCA
>JAJRUZ010000062.1 GCA_024277525.1 Caldifarciminota bacterium
ATTTGTCAAGTATTAGGAAAAATATTTTTAAAAAGTCTCTACAACAAAATTTTGAAAAATTTTAAGATAAAATATCCAAAACACAAGAAAAATCAAGAATCCCTATTATAAAAACCCCTCAAAAAGTGTCAAACATGAGTTGAAGTTAAAAAGAATATTAAAAGACCCGTTGAATTTTTCCCGGGTGTTCCATCGGCTCTTGATAGGATATTTAAAGAAATCGCCGAAGAGTTCAGGGAAAAAGATTTGCCCTCATACTTTAAAAAGTTCGGACTGAAAGGCAGATTGAGAAAAATAAAACTGGAAGATAAGGAAATACCGGATACAAACCTTATTTTACGCGGAATCCCGGATGAAATTATTGAAGATGAAAATTTTTGTCTTATCCCTCTTGATTATAAAACCTCCGCTAAATTTCCTGGAAAATTGCCTTTACCTGTTCAGATTCAACTTGATACCTATTCCTTCCTCTTTAAATTAAATAACTTCCCCACAGGAGAAAAAGGATATGTTTTTTACTTTGTCCCCTATTATTCAAAGAATGAAAGAAGAATAAGATGGGATACAAGACTTTACGAACATAAAATAAATTTGAGAAGACTCAAAAAATTTATCCATGAAATTGATAAAATTTTAAAAAATGAAAATCCACCCCCACCCTCCAGAACATGCCCCTTCTGCAAATTTGCAGAAGATGTAAAGATATTTGGATAAATCAACCAGATTTCCTTATAATATAATATCAGATTGCAATTGAACGATTTTTGTATAAAAGTATAAAATGAAAAAAGAGGATGAAATAATCACGGTTGCAAAAACTCTTCTTTCCAAATTCGGATTTAAAAAGACAACAATGGAAGATATAGCAAGGGAGGCAAGAATCGCAAAGGCAACCCTTTATCACTACTTCAAATCAAAAGAGGATATTTTAAGGGAAATAATAAAAAGGGAAGGGGAGATATTAAGGAAAAGACTCCTTAAGGTTGTTGAAAAGGCAAGAACTGCTGAGGAAAAAATAAGAAATTACGCAATTACCAGATTCAGATTTTTGAGAAAACTCGCCCTTTACTATAAATCACTGAGGGATGAATATTACAGCCATTTTAATTTCATAGAAAGGGAAAGGAAAAATTTTGACGAGTTTGAAATTTCAACCCTTCAGAAAATACTGGATGAGGGAGTGAAAAATAAGGAATTTGAGGTTCCGGATACAAGACTTTACGCCTTTCTTCTTTTACAATCAATGAAAGGTCTTGAATACCCGATTGCAACAGGAATTGCACTCAAAATTGACGGAAAAGAACTTAAACTTGAGGAAGCCCTCAATATTTTACTCGGCATCTTAATTAAAGGAATAGGAAGAGAAAAGAAATAATTTCTTAAATTAAAAACTGACCATTTGACTTTTTTGGTCGAAAAGTTTATAATATTGATATGAAAAAAATTGCTGAACTTGTTTTGAAATTCAGGGTTCTCCTGCTTTCCCTCATATTTGTTTTCTCCATTATAGTAATTCTCGGATTGAAAAAGATAAAGGTTGAGTCGGATGTTGTGAAATATTTGAGGCAGGATGACCCGGATGTAAAAATTTTCAATTACATAGGAGAGAATTACGGAGGAACACAGCTTGCCCTTATTGCAATTGAAGCGGATGATATATTCACATACAGGGTTTTAGGTCTCATAAATACCCTTACAGAAGAGTATCACAATCTTGAGGGTGTTTCCAGTGTGACGAGTCTGACAAATATTCTTGATATTAAAAAGACAGAGGAGGGAATTGAGGTTGCAAAGTTAATTGATAAATATAATATTCCGCGGAAAAAGGAAGAACTTGAAAAATTGAGGAATTATGTTCTTTCAAAAGAGTTATACAGAGGGAAGGTGGTTTCCGGGGATGGGAGAATCACCCTTATTCTTGTTAAACTCAAAAATTCTGCGGATAAGGCACTTGTTGCAAAAAGGATAAAGAGTTTAACAGAGGAAAAAATTAAGGAATCAGGAATTGATGTAAAGGTTTATTACAGTGGAATACCGCTTCAGATGGAGGAAGTTAACGGGATAATACTGAGTGATATGAAGAGGCTCATTCCTTTTGTTATCATATGTGTTGTTCTGATTCTGTTTCTCGGCTTCAGGAGTATAAGGGGGATTGTGCTTTCCCTTTCTGCTCCGCTTTTTGCAACATTGTGGAGTGTCGGGATGATGGGGTTTACGGGAGTTCCTCTTTCAATAATATCAAACATAATGCCCGTAATCCTGATAGCAGTGGGAACTGCTTACGGCATCCATTTCATTGCAAGATACAGGGAAGAAATTGAGAAGGGAAAGGAAGTTAAGAAGGCGGTTCTTGATGCCTATTCTGAGGTCGGAATCCCGATACTTCTTGCAGGACTCACAACTTTTGCAGGCTTTCTTTCCTTTGTGGGAACATACCTGAGACCGGTTACTCATTTCGGAATATTCACGAGTCTCGGAGTCCTCTTTTCCCTTCTTATATCCCTTATTCTTGTTCCTGCTGTTCTTTCTTTTCTTCCCCCGATGAAGGGAAAATACAGATACATTGAATCAGGTGCAGGATTTATTGAAAAGATTGCTGAGAAAATGGGCAAATTTGTTCTTAAAAGTGAAAAAATAATAAGCACAGGGGGAGTGATAATTTTTCTGTTTGCCGTTTCAGGACTTTTAAGAATCAAAACATCTGTTAATATGCTTGAATATTTTCCGAAAGAAAGCAATCTCAGGAAGTCTGCAGAACTCATGAAGAAAAAATTTGGAGGAGACCTTCCTGTTCAGATTCTTATACAAGCCGATTTTAAGAATCCCTTTGTTTTAAAAGAGCTTTTCAGGATGGAGAAATTTATGAGAACGGTATACGGAATTCATAATCCTCAATCTCTTGCAGACCTTCTTGCAGAGATGAATTATGTTATGAATGGAATATACACGATTCCTGAAACTCCTGAAGGTGTTGCAAACCTTCTTTTTATGCTTGAGGGAGAGGAGATAATGTCACAGCTTGTAAAAACAGATTATAAAGAAGGGCTTATTCAGGCAAGATTCTCGGAGGTTGAGACCGATGCAATTATAAATGCCTATAAAAAGGTTGAGGATTATCTGGGGAACAATCTTAAAAAAGATTTTATTGTGGAAAGATTTCTTCTTGATACCCTTCGTGACAGAAAGAAGATTGAGTATATGATTTCAGAAGTATATCAGGAAATAAGATGGGATGTTATTTACAGGTCAGGTGATAAATCCTGGGATTTCCCTTCACTGAAAGATACACTTATTTCTTTTGTAAAAGAAAAATACATAGCGTCTTTAAATGCAAAGGAAAAGATAAAAAATAGAATAAGAGAATTTTTTGAAGAGGAATCAGAAATAATTTTTGATGAGTCAAGGATTAGAAGTATAACGGATGATATTTTGAAAAGAGCACTTGATGTTTATGATAAAAAGAGCAAAATAAATGAGATTCTTCTTTCTTATATAAAGGATAAAGAGATAAGAAAGGATACAGAACTTTTAAATTATACCTCTTCATCCCTTGCAGAAATTGTTAAGGAGGAGGTGAAAATTGATAAGGTGGAAAGGTGGAGCAAAAGACTTCTTAAACTTTTTCCCTCAAATGTAAGAAATGATAAGGATTTCCTGAAGGATTTAAAGGGTGACCTCTGGGCTCTTGTTGAAGAGGTGCATTCTTTTCCTTCCCCGGGTGAATCATCAATAAAGGTTTCTCATTCCGGTCTTCTTCCGATATATACAAAGCTTCACAAAAATTTATGGAAAAGTCAGATTCAGAGTCTTATTCTTGCCTTTATAATTGTGACAATCCTTATTTCTCTTCAGTTGAAATCTCCGATTGCAGGAATAATTTCCACATCTCCCATTCTTCTTGTAATAGGTTTTAATTTCGGTCTTATGGGGTTCTTAAAAATTCCCCTTGACAATGCAACAATGATGATTGCCTCAATCGCAATAGGAATAGGTATAGATTATTCAATACATTTTATTTCAAGGTTCAGGTTTGAGATGGAAAGAAATATGAATGAGTTTCTTTCACTTGAGAAGACACTTCAGACAACCGGGAAGGCAATATTTTTGAATGCCTTTACAGTTGGTCTCGGATTCTTAATACTTATTTTTGCTCAGCTTCTTCCTTTAAGGACTTTTGGATGGATGATAGCCCTTACCATGCTTACAAGTGCCCTTGCAGCAACAACCTTTCTCCCTTCAATGATTTTGATAAGCAAGAGATTTTTTAAATTTGAAAAAGGAGGTAAAACATGAGAGCAATAAAAACCCTGAGTCTTTTCCTCGCAGCACTCATTTACATGAGTGCTGCGGAAAGTGCAGTGGAAATCCTCAGGAAGGTGGATAATGTGATAAATGCTCCTAAGGATAGAAAGGGCAAAATGAAAATGATACTCATTGAAAAGGATGGAACCCAGAGGGTAAGGATTGCCGAATCTTATCAGAAGGGTGATAATAAGAGACTGATAAAATTTCTTGAACCTGCTGACCAGAGGGGAATAGGTTTTCTTGCACTTCCCAATGATGTAATGTATGTCTATTTCCCTGCTTTCAAGAAGATAAGAAGAATAGCATCACATGTGAAAAATCAGGGATTTGCAGGAACTGATTTTACATATGATGACCTTTCAACGTTCAATTATTCAAAGGATTATGACCCGGAACTTCTATCCGAAACGGACTCCACTTATCTTCTGAAACTTGTTCCCAAAAAGGGAGTTAAAAAGGATTATCTTTATCTGAAAATGACGGTTTTGAAAAATTCATATCATCCAAGGCGAATTGAATTCTATGATAAGAAGGGAAACCTGTGGAAAATAATGGAATTCAGGAAAATAGAAAAAATAAAGGGATACTGGGTTTCAAAGGAGATGGAGATGAGGGATTTGAAAAAAGAGCATGCAACAAAAATGATAATAACTGAACTTGAAATTGATACAGGAATACCTGATAACTTCTTTTCAAAAAGATATTTGAGAAGAACAAAATAAAGGAGGTTAAAAATGAAGAAATTATTGATTTCACTCTTTGTTTTTTCCCTTATTTATGCGCATGAAGATTTCAGGGGTTATGTGGAGTATTACGGAAGATACTGGATAAATCCTGATTATGAAAGATGGACATGGAATGAAACAAGGTTTAATCTGGAAAAAGAGGGTTCACCCTTTGATAACATTCATTATTATGCAGAAATGCGTTTCAGGTTATTCGGATTTTCTGATATAGGAAATCTTTCTGATCTACAGAGAAAGGATAAGGAAGGAATTTATCCCTGGTCTCTTGAGCTTAAAGAAGCCTATGTTGATATTTATGGCTTCCTTCTCCCTGTGCTTGATTTAAGGATAGGAAGACAGGTGATTTCATGGGGAACTGCTGATAAGATAAATCCCACTTCAAATCTTTCTCCGTATGATTTTGAGGATATATTTGAATTCGGTGAAAAGTTCGGAATAAATGCTTTAAGGGGTGTTTTTAATTTTGATAACATAATATGGGAGATAGATTTCATTCCCTATTTTAAACCTGCAATACTTCCCTCAGAAGAATGGGGAAATGTGTTTTATTCAAGTGAACTTCCTTCTCTTCCCGGAATGCAGATAATTGATTTAAAAGACAGTGTGATTATGCCTGAAAGAAAGATATCGGATTGTTCGGAATTTGCAACAAAGATATCGGGTAATTTTATGAACTGGGATTTTTCCCTTTCTTATTTTTACGGATATGATGGTTTGCCATTACCGGAGAAGATAGATTTTGCAATACTTGATACTTTCGGAAATGCCAGAATGAACATCCTTCTTTCCTATCCACGTATTCAGGTGATAGGCTTTGATTTTGCAGGCTCACTTAAAAGTATAGGACTCTGGGGCGAGGGAGCACTTTTTATACCCGAGGATTTTGTTCTCAAAACAACAATTCCCTCCTATCCCCCTATTGTGATGGAGGATACTCTTTTAAAGGAAAAGGAGCCCTATTTCAAGTTTGTTCTCGGAGGTGACTATACCTTTAAGAACGGACTATATGTGAATTTTCAGTATATTCATGGTTTTCTTCACGAAAGGGGTAAGGATAGTTTAAATGACTATTTTGTTCTGAGAGTTGAGAAGAAATTTTTGAATGAGAGGCTCAAGATTTCTCCCCTCACCCTTGTTTACTCTGTTTCAGACTGGGATAATGTGAGTGAAAATTACGGTATAGGATGGATTCCTGAAATTGAATATAAACCAGGAGATAATATAGAGGTTTCAACAGGTGTGATTTTCATAGATGGAAAAGGAAATAACTTTCTTGCGATGCTGAAGGAACATGACGAGGTGTTTTTGAAAATAAAATTGAGTTTCTAACAGAGAGCACAGGAAACAGAATACCGGATTTAAACAGGTTATTTTAACCTAGTGCATCATCCATTAAATTCATAGTTTCAATTTTCAAATAACCATTCCTTTTTTGGTATTTATTAGGGGTTGAAATTTTTTAATTTTTATCTTATCATTATATATTATGTTAAGAAAAAAACTTGAGAAACTTTTTAAA
>JAJRUZ010000063.1 GCA_024277525.1 Caldifarciminota bacterium
CCTTCCATTTGTAAGATAATCCCTTAATTTTGAAAGAGACCGGTTTGTAAAAGGAAGATTTAAATCTCTGGGATGAGAAAGAGCAATCTTTATTATTTCTTTCCTTTGTTCATCTGTAAAAACACGAGGAGCTCCTCCCCTTGGTTTGTCCAGAAGCCCATCCAACCCTTTTTCATTAAAGCTTTCAAAAATTGAACCCTTAAGAATATATAAACCTTCAAAAAGTTTCTCAAGTTTTTTTCTTAACATAATATATAATGATAAGATAAAAATTAAAAAATTTCAACCCCTAATAAATACCAAAAGAGGAATGGTTATTTGAAAATTGAAACTATGAATTTAATGGATGATGCACTACTTTCTTTTAACTTTTGACTTTTTAGATTTGACTTTTTTTAATCAATCCCCTTTTATCTCCCTTCTCCAAGGGGAAAAATGTCTGATTCGCGATTCGGAAATCGCTCCTACATTTCGCTATGAATTTAATGGATGATGCACTACTTTCTTTTAACTTTTGACTTTTTAGATTTGACTTTTTTTAATCAATCCCCCTTCTCCAAGTGGGAAGTTTATCACATAAATGTAACTGCTACAGTTAGGAGCTACATTTTTATTTAATAATCAAAAATATTGACCTATTCCGAAGTAAAGGAAATATTCCTTTGTTTTGAATACATGGTTGTTTGTAGCCAAATCAACCCTGAAAGGCACAATACTTATGAAATACCTTATCCCTATACCGAAACCATAACCAGTATTTTTAAAAGATTTATACGAAAAAATATTTGAAAGGGTCCCCATGTCAAAGAAGAAAACAAATTGAAGATTGTTTTTTAAAATTTTCCTCATTTCTAAATTTAAAAGCATAAAGTTTGTTCCGCTTTTTATCCCCCGGGGGTCGTATTCCCCGATGGAATACCTTCTAACTCCTCTCACGGTTCCTTCACCACCTAAAAGAAATCTCTCCGAAAAGGGAATTGAAGTAGTAGGTAAGTAAGGAATTTCAAAACCGCCCGAAAATTTTAAAGCAAATATATAGGTGTTTAATTTTTTAAACAATGAAAGGTCATATCCTATTTTGACCATGTTCTCCGTGCCACCGAAAATAGCACCGTAGGTATTAAGATATGAATACAAATAATAACCCCTTGAAGGATTTAATATGTTGTTCCTTTTGTCTCTTGAATACGAGAAACCTATGCCGTTTAAATAGAAAAGATTTATTTTTCTTTCAATACTTTTAACAATCTGCCATATTAAATTTGTTTCAAAAATCCATATATCTTTTTTTATAAAATATCTTGACTCTATTCCGTATCTTTTAACATCTTCAACCCTGTCCATATAATAAAAAGGCGTTAAAATGAAAATGTGTCTTTTAAAAAGAAAATGAGGGTCCTGATATCTTATAGAAAATTCCTCATGAAGAAATAATTTCAAATTGAACTGAAACTTTGTAATCAGAGCAAGTTTCTGTGCATTGTTGAATATATTTAAATGCTCTAATTCAAACTTTAACTGAGAATACCCGTCACTTGAATAACCAAACCCCATCCTCAAAACCCTCATTTTTTCTTCTTTTAATTTAAAGATAATATCTGCCTCTGTTGAATCTGAATTCGGTTTGATTTCATAATCCACATTTCTAAATATCCCTGTTGCATATAAATTTTTTATGGATAAATAGATCTTCTTCATGGATATGTATTCACCCTTTTTCAGTTCTATTGCATCCAGAGCTATCTTTTTCCTTGTCTTTGGAGAAAGTCCTTTTACACATATATTTTTTACTCTCACCCTTTTACCCGGATTTAATTTAAATATTATGTCTAAACTGTCATTCTTCCCCTCTATAAATCTCTTTGAGTTAAAGAAAACATATCCCTTTTCAGGAAATATTGAATATAATTTTTTTTCAAACCTTGCAAAAACTTTTTCTTCATAATAAAAAGGAGGATTTTTACGCAGATATTTTAAAAGATATTTTAGAGTGTCAGGCTTTATTTCAACATTTTTTACAATTTTTCTTTTTCCTTCAAAAATATAAACATAAAGTATATCTCCTTTTTTACCTTTTATAATCCTTTTATCCATTATCCTGAAATCAAGAAATCCTTTTTCTTTATAGAAATTTTCTACATTCCTTAGCCCCTTAAGGACTATGATTCTTCCTATCTCTTTATTTAACGGTATTTCGGATACTTTTATCAATTCTTTATTATTAAAATTTTCCGCACCAATAAAATAAATATTTTCAATTTTTAAATTTCCTGTTTGTGAAATTAAAAAAAAGAGAAATAAATTACTCCAGAAGTGAAGACCTGTAATCTTTGACTCCCTCTTCGCTTTTTAATTCGGATTGAAATGCATTGAAAACTTTACTTTGTATTTCACTTAAATATTTCTGGAAGTATTCATTAAGTCTGGAAGATATTTCATCTGCTGAAGGAGGCATCTTTTCTATGAGTTCAAGCACCACAATTCCACCCGGAGCCTCTATTTTCCTTCGCTCTCCAACACCCATTGAACTCAATGCACCCAAAATCGACTCAGGAATGTAAAGTCCGACAACAGGCTTGTAAAAATCAACCTGTTTAAATTCCCTGTATTCCACATATTGCTTTTCATAACTTTCACCGTTGAGTATTTTATAAGCAATTTTTTCGGCAAATTCCTTTCTTTTTCTCCTTAAAAATGAAGATTTCACCCTTCTTTTAGCTTCATCAAAACTGAGATAAGTCTCGGGTACCTTGTCCAAAATCTCTATCACATAATACCCTTCAGGAGTCCAAAATAAATTCATATCTCCCTTTTTACCTTTTTTAATCCACTCTTTTATACTTTTATATTTCCCTATCCCCGGAATAAAAGGTAAATCCATGGGTATTTCTTTGCTTTGATTATATTTCATCTTATAAGACTCTGCCGCCTTTTTTAACCCTTCTGTTTTGGCTATTTCAAGCAAATTCTTTGCCTTTTCCCTTAATTCAGCCCTTGTATCATAAGATGTTGTTATTAAAAGTGCTATTGCTTTGTATTTTACCGTTTTTTTATCTTTTTTAATTATTTTGAAAAGAAAAACCGTATCACCGATTATCTCGGGTTTGCTTACCTCGTTTACTTTATACTTACTTAAAACTTTAAATTTTTTATTTTTTTCTTTTGAAATGAAAACCGTGTCTTTTTTATATTTATTTACCATGGAATATGTTTTTATTGCTTCTTCAAAGGAAAGTCCTTCATTCAAAATCATCCCCCTTATTTCATCTAAATCTCCAATAACAACATCCGTGTCCCTTTTTGATGGCTCAAATTTCACAAATATATAAGCAATTTTAAAACTCTCCTTTTTCTTAAATTTATCTTTATTCTTTTCATAATATTTTCTTAAACTGTCTTCATTATACTTAAAAATTTCGGCGGGGATTTTGTAAAACCTGATGTTAAAATATTTAAAAGAGTATTTTGTCAATTTAAGTTCCAAGTCCTTGCTTACTTCCTCTTGTGTGATATGTAATGCAGATGTTATATCCACATTCATAAGTGCAATAGGATAAGACCTCATTATTGTTCTTGCATAAGTTAAAACTATCTGTCTTGAAGCAGGGTCTTTTAAAAATTCCCTGTATTTCTTAACATCAAAAGAATCCCCTTTCCAGAATGAAGGATCTTTCATAATTTCCGGTGGTGGGGTTGAATAAATAATTGTATTTAAAAGATTATCATCCACTATTAAATCTCTTTGTTCTTGTATTTTTGTAAATCTTACCCTCCATAAAAGCTCTTCCCATGCTCTTTTTCTGAGGATCGCCATATCCATATCACTCAATTCACCCTTTCTTTCCCTCTCATTTTCAATAAGTTCATTCAAAATATTTTGATAGAAATCAAAACTTATCTGTTTACCGTCAATTTCTGCAATTATGCCCCTTTGATAAGGCTTACCCACCCTTACCCCTGCTATGTTCATTCCCAATTCAAGAAAAATCCATAAAATAAAGGCAAAAGCCATGAAAAGTAAAATAAATTTAGCATTTTTCCTGATGGATTGCATTAACGGCATTTTATCCCACCCTTTCTTTTTTCTTTTTTAATAACTTCATTCTGAATTTATCCTCCCTTTCCCTATCTTCCAATACCCTCCTTATATAATTTACTTCCTCTTTTAACTGCGGAATCACCTTTTGCTCTAAAGCATTAACTCTTCTTGTTGTTTTTTTAATCTCTTCTCCCAATCTTTTGAATTTTATCTCCATAGGGATTAAAGAAACAATTTCATCAATCAGGAGTTCAAATGAATAAGCAGTTTCATCTATTCTTGTTGTAACCGAAAACGGACTGTATCCTCTTAAAAGAATACTCCTTTTTCCGTCTCCTCCCTCAATTTCAGGTACAGAAACACCCCAAACTTTTTTTTCTTTCATTTTCAAAATCAATTCCTTTGCAGAAGCAAAAGCAGCAGACCTCAGTTCCTCCGAACCGTCCTTTCCGAGAGCAAAAAGGAGAGTGTTTATTGCCCTTTCAAGGGTTTTATCCAGCTTTTTGTGTTTTTCTAAAAGGGGTTTTAAGAGTTTCAAAAATTCCGTAAGAAGAGCATCCCTTTTGTTTTTTAACAAAGATGCACCGCTTTCAGCAACTTTTATCTGCCTTCTTTTTAAAAGTAAATTCATTCGCGTGGGTGTGACATTTTCCATGTGTTTATTATATATTAAAACAAATGAAATTTTCTAAAATGATTTTTATTTTTTTAATTGCTTTTGGATGTGCATATAAAGCACCACCTCCGGGTAAACCCGATTTTGATCCTCCTGAAATTAAAGTTTTAAATTTAAAAGACAAGGACACAATAAGAGATACATTAAAAGTAGAAGTAAAAGTGGAGGACAAGTCAAAGATTTTATGGGTGAAAATGATTGTAAATGGAGAAGAATTTGCAGTTGATACACTCAAACCTTATGAGTTCTTCATTCCCCCACCTGATACGATATGGAAATTAATGTTTAAAGCAATGGACGAGTGGGAAAATCTCGGTTCTTCGAAACTTTTCAAAATTTTCGGTCCCTTTGTTGATACGATGAAAACGGATACTTCTGAGATTAAAAAATAATCAGTGTTTTATCTTTTCCCAGTATTTTTTGAAATCAAAAAGAGGACTTCTGTCCGGCACATGACATTTTCTGCAAGTTTTCTCACCTTTTGTTATTGCTTTTTTGGTGGTCGGGTGCGTTTTCATATCCACCTTATGACATTGAATACAATGAATGTTTGCAAGTTCTTTTGTAAATTTGTAATTTTGAAAACCTCCGGGTTTTCCGTAAAAAGTTGTATGGCATGAAAGACATTCAAAATTGTTTTCTTTTTTCATAGAAATAAGAACTTCAAATGCCTTTGCATGTTTTGTTTCTTTCCATTTCTTATATTCTTTTTGATGACAGGGTTTGCATTTTTCCGCTGTCGGCAACCTGGATTTTTCAATTATTTTTTTCCTCATTTCTTCCATCCTTTTTTTCTTCATCTCTTTCCATTTTTCCTTTAATTTCTCAACCTCGGGATCTTTTTCAACTTTATCATTAAGCGGAATCTTGATCAATTTGTACATTTCATAATCTTTACCTTTCTTTCTAAAAAATAGCACAGGTAAATAAAGTCCGAATTTTGAAACAGTGAGTTGATATATATTTTCGTGCTTTTCAAATTTTACATCAAATTTGGGTGACCTGCCGATAATATTCAAAAGCGGTAACTTACTTTCAAAAGGAAGGTCTGTCTTGGAGGAAGTTACAACCACAAGAAAGGCATCCTCTTCCTCCATTTTATTTTCCAATTCTTTAAATGCATTTTTTTCATATTCAAGAAGTCTCTTTTTACCCCTGTGAGGTACAAAAGATGTAAAATAAATTTTTGCATTTTTTAATTTAAATTCCTTATAAGGTGGTATCAGGTCCCTGAGATAAAAATCTATTCCGTAATAGGGAAACTTCAACACATTTACAAGGAATTCTATGTTTTCCCTTTTTGTAGTAACTTCTTTTCTTGATATTGCAAGGGCATCAACTTTCATAATTTTTAAAACATCCCTGAATACTCCAAGGAATTCGCGTTTTCCGGACGGATTTATGTAATTACCAGTATCAAAAGTAAGCAATTTCTTTTTGTATTTATTCTTTAAATATTTAATTACAAAGGCTTTTTTTGACAATTCTCCGCCTTTAAAGGGCGGATGTCCGCATCCGCACGGTTCAAAATTGTTTCCGACATCCGAAATAAGAGCAATTGCGAAATCAAAAGAATCAGGAGAGGGAAGATTTTGAAAATAAGAAGGAACCGGTTTTAAAAAAATAAAATAAATTAATAAAAAATTCATTTTTTCTTAAAACTGGGGCGGGTGGATTCGAACCACCACTCTGGGATCCAAAATCCCATGTCCTGCCGATTAGACGACGCCCCAGTGTTTTATATTATAATATAAAAGTCCGAAGAATTAATTATCAAGCACTATAATATAATAATGAAATATAAAATCCCTCAAAATGACAAAGAATTACTTTTAGAGCCGAAAAATAAGGAAGAAATCCTGAATTTGTGTAAATTAAATAGGGAGAAAAGAGAAGAGTTTAAGAAATTTTTTGAATTTGAAACGGAAAAAAATTTTGTAGTTGCATCAGGACACCAAATAATATTTTATCATCCGGGAATATGGGCCAAAAATATTTTTTTAAATTTAGTTTCAAAAACACAACTTAAAACTGTCTTTTATGAACATGATGTTGACGGAATTGAAGGTCTTTATTTTTATTATCCTGATAAAAAACTGAAAATAAAAAGGGAATATATTTTTTATAATCCAGATAAAATTGCACTTGAATATATAGAGAGTAAACATATTATTGAAAATAAGAAATTGATTGATAAAGTAATTGATAGGCTCCCTGATTTTAAAATTAAAAAGAATGCTCTCAAATTCTTTGAAATTTTCAAAGATTCACTTAAAAAGAATGCCTTTTATTCGGAAGCATTCGTGTCAGCAAGAAAAGAATATGAGGAAAATCCGGGTTATAAATCAGTTTTTTTATCAGATGTATTTAATAGTCCCTTATTTTTTAAATTTTTTGCTTATTTTTTTGCAAAAGCAGAGGAAGTTTTGGAATGTTATAATAACGCAATCCTTGAATACAGGAAAAAATACAAAATAAAAAATAAAACAGAACCTGCTCCTTTGTTAGAAAAAGAAAATAATTTGATAGAACTCCCCTTTTTTTTGAATTTGAGGGAAAGATATAAAGTTTATAAAAAAGACAATAAACTTGTGTGCTCAAAATTTGAAATAGAACTCGGCAAAGGAGAAGAAATTTTTTATAATTCTTTAACCCTGCCTTTGAGACCCAGAAGTTTGATTCTTTCCCTTTATCAAAAAATTTTCCTGTGTGATTTATTCTATCACGGTGTCTCGGGAAAAAACTATGATGAGACAAGTAACATATTTTGTCGAAAATTCTTCGGTATTGAACCACCGGAGACAGGAGTCATAAGTTTAACACTTTTTATCAAGGAAATCAAAAAAAGGGACTTCCCTTTTTTCTTTTTTGAAAAAGAAGAGATTGAAAAAATTATTTCTTTTTCAATGTAACTCTTATTGCTTCCGGTTCAACCTTTGAAATCAAAACCTTATCAGGCAGGCGAATTTTGGGTTTTATAAAAAATTCTCCCTCTGTTAAATTTAAAGTATTTATTATTACATCAATATCTTCTTTTTTAATTTTTTCAAGTATTGATTCCGGTCCTTTAATTCTTACATACAATTTTTCGGGTTCGGCTTCCACTTTGTAATTTTTGGGTTTTAAAATTATATAAGGAACATTTGTAAATTCTTTTTCAGAAATTTTCTCTATCTCAATATAAACAGAGGCTGTTTCAGGAGAGATTTTCACAACCTCGGAAGGCTTTAAAAGTTCTGCTTTTGCCTCAAAACTCTTTTCCCTTTTTTCCACAGATACAAATTCTGTTCTTATACTGTCTATATTTTTTAATATAGTTTTTGGACCTATAAGTTTAACAACCGTTTCTGTTTTTTTTGACTTTACTGTAAAGCCTGCTCTCGGATTCCCCTTTATCCTTGCACTTACAGGCACTTCTTTCTCCCCCTTTATGTCAAGTTTGATATTAATAAATTTTTGTTTAAAATCTATGGATTTAATTTTTATAAAGTCCGAAACCTCAAGAAACGCATTTTTTATTTCAATTTTATTTTTCCCTTTTTTCGGTTTATTAAATTTAAATATGAGTTTTGGTTTAAAAAATTTCATGAATAAAAGTGCCCTTCCGTCAGCCTCTATCTCTGCTTTTATTTTTTTTAAAGGAGGTTCAAGAAAAGTAAGTGAATCAGGGATTCCTTCATATACAATTTCTATATCCCTTTCAACCTTGTAAATCTGACCCGTGACCGAGAAAAACCACAAAATTACACCTATGGTAATTGAAAGAATAATCTCTATTATATCTCTTCTTGTCATTTATAAAAATTTTGAGAAAAATTTACAGGTCTCTTCATTGATATCGCATAAATAGACTTTTTCAATGGATTTTGCTTCTTCTTTCAAAAAGTTTTTTACTTCTTCAACAATTATCTTACATCCTTTTTCTTTCGGAAAGCCGAAGATTCCGGTTGAAATCGCGGGAATGGATATGCTTTTTATGTTTTTTTCTTCCCCTCTTTTTAAGGCATTCTTTACCGCATTCTTCAGTTTTTTTTCCTCATCACCTTCTCCCCATCTCGGACCGACTGCATGTATCACATATTTTGCTTTCAAATTTCCTGCGGATGTAACCACTGCTTCTCCCACAGGACAGTATCCTATTTTATTGCTTTCTTCCTGAATAATTTTCCCGCCTTTCCTCACAATTGCTCCTGCAACACCTCCACCGTGTTTTAAATATTCATTTGCAGCATTCACAATTGCATCGGTATCCATTTCTGTAATATCGCCCAAGTAAACATATATGTTTCTCCCGTTTATTTCTTTTTCATTCAAAATTTTTCCTTTCATATTTTTATTATACTTTGAAAATATTTTAAAATTAAATGATGCAAAACAACAGATTATTGCCTGATGAAATAAAATATTTTGAGAAAATGTTGAGAATAGCGGAAAAAAGGGATGTATGTCTGAAAATAGTTGAAGAAAAGGAAAAAGGAAGGATTTTTTTGGTAGCAAGGGATTGGCCGGGTCTTCAGGATACGGTTTCAACCGCAATTCATGAGAGGGGATTTAATATTTTATTTTTTATGGGATTTGTTATGGAGAAGGGATTTGCAGGAATTATTGCAGAGATTGATTTAAGTGACGAAGAAATAAGGGAAAAATTCAAAAAAGAAAAGGATTTTTTTAAAAAATATCTTCCTGATATAGCAAGATTTGATCCATGGATGAAAGGTTTGATTGACTCCACCGCTTCAAAGTTAAGGATTTTCAGGGAAGTGTTGAGAATTTTAAGAAGGGAAATAAGGGCGAGAAAAAGGATAAGGGAGATTGTGCTTGAAACAGAGAAATTTTTCTCTTCAAGATCCTGGGCATACATAGGGGAGAGGAGGCCCGAAGATATTGCTCAACAAATTTTGATGCAAATAGAGCTGAGAAAAATAGTAAAAGAAAAAGGGGGGATATATGTTCATATTAAAAATTTTCAAACAACTTCGGAAGAATTGACGGGTATTTTAATTGCGGGTCCTTCACGGGAACTTTTCTTAGATCAGGTTCTTGATGTTTTAAGGGAAATTCTACCGGATTTCAGAAGGAAATTTGAAAAGGTTTTTACACAAGATGGTGTTACGGTCATTCGGCTTGAGATTCAAACACCCGATGAAAAATGGTATCCGGAGGAAAAGCATTTTTTGATAGAAAGGTATTTAATTGAACACCTGAAATTGAGGAGGAGAAAAATATTAAGTGAAAGATTGAGGGTCAGTCCGGAAATTATAGGAAGGGTAATAATACCTTCTCTGATTCAGGAAGCAAGAAATACCCAGATTCCTCAGGTTTATTTTCTTTTAACCGGTTTAACAGAGGAATCTTATCATTTTAAACTGCTTGCAGTGATTCCCAAAAGAGAAAACGGAACCTATACTGACGAAATTATTAAGGCACTTGAAAAAGATGAAGGGATAAGTGTTTTATCTTCAAAAGCTCCTTCTTTTTCTTATGGATACGAGGTTGTGATTATTAATTTCAGTGCAAGTGTCAGAAAATTTGAGGGACCGGAGGATGTATATAAAAAACTTAATGAAATTTTAAGGGAAATAATCGGAAACTTCAGGGATTTTGATCAGGGATTAAGGATAGTTGAAGAAATGAAATTTTCTCAACTTGAAGAAAAAATGGCTGGTTCAGGAATTGAATCCCATCTTTTGAAAAGGCTTTATTACTCATTGGATGAATTTTTCAGGGTGCAGGCAGAAATTGATGACCTTGCGGTCGGATTTGAAACATTGTGGAAAGCAATCATTGCTTCAACTCAAACTCATAAATTCATATGTGATTTCAAAGAGGGGAAGAAGTCTTCAATACTTGTTATATGCGGGGATAATGCAGAAAAATTGTTTGAATTATTACTTGACGAATTCAGGGGAAAAGAAATTTCTGCTCTGAGATTTGATGACCTCGGTTTAATTGCCTATTTAATTTTTTTATCTTATAATCAAAAATCTGTGCCTTTAAATGAATTACAAAAGGCACTGAAGAACATTTGTGAGAAATCTTCAATTGAGGTTCAAATCCCCACACAAGTGTAAAAGATTTAAAAATGAAATTACTTGAATATCAAGGAAGGATTTTATTTAAAAATTACGGAATACCCGTTAAAGAGGGTGATGTTGCAAAATCACCCGAAGAAGCTTACGAGATTCATAAAAGGTTGAATAAAAAGGTTGTTATAAAAGCACAGGTTCCTGTGGGCGGAAGGGGAAAGGCAGGCGGTATAAAACTTTCCGAAAAACCTGAAGAAACAAAAGAACTTGCAGAGAAAATTCTTTCTTTGACCATAAAGTCCTATCCTGTAAAGAAGGTGCTTGTTGCAGAGGCTGCTGAGATAAAAAAAGAAATGTATATTTCTTTAACCCTTGACAGAAGAACGGGCAAGGTGCTTTTGATGGCGATAAAAGAAGGAGGTATTGAAGTTGAGGAAATTGCTAAGGAAAGACCAGAAGCAATTTATACGGATTACATTCCCATTTTAAGAGGGCTTTCTCCTTATCAGATAAGAAATGTAAGTGAGTTTTTGTTCGATGGTGAAAAAGATTTAAAAAAAGAATTTTCGGGAATACTTTTGAAAATGTGGAAACTTTTCAGGGAGTGTGATGCAAACTTGGTTGAGATTAATCCACTTGCTGTATGTGAAGACGGAAAATTATGGGCTATTGATTCAAAAATAATCCTTGATGATAATGCCTCTTTCAGGTATCCGGAGTGTGTACCTGATAGGGATATGGATTATGAAAATTTAAAAGAATTTGAAGCAAAGGAGCATGGGCTTTCCTATGTAAAACTTGAAGGTAAGGTGGGGTGTTGTGTAAACGGTGCGGGTCTTGCAATGGCTACAATGGATACTCTCAAGAAATTCGGAGGTGAACCGGCTAATTTCCTTGACATCGGGGGTTCTTCGTCACCCGAAAAAGTAAAAGCAGCAATGAGAATTCTTTTATCCGATAAGAATGTAAAATCGGTATTTTTTAACATTTTTGGAGGAATAACGAGATGTGATGATGTTGCAAACGGAATGGTGAGTGCATTTCAGGAATTAAAACCGGAACTTCCGATTGTTGTAAGATTGACAGGAACAAATGAAGAGGAGGGGAGAAAAATTTTGGAACAATCAGGACTTAAAATTTATCCTGCAAAATCAATGGACGAGGGAGCAAAACTTGCTGTTCAGTTTGCTGAAAAAACATAAAAGATAAAAATAAATGAAAATCTGCATCCTGGGCGCAGGAGGACTGGTTGGAAAAACCCTTCTCAAAGTAATTAATGAGAAAGGTTTTCCTTATGATGAGGTCTATCTTTTCGGAGCAAAGAATGAAGAGATTGAAATAAACGGTAAAAAGTTTATTATTGAAAAATTTAAAGGAAAAATTCCCCGTTGTAACCTTATTTTTTCCTGTCTTGATACAGAAGAAGCAAAGAAGTTTATCCCGGAAATTTTAAAAACAGGTAGAAGGGTAATTGATAATTCTTCTGCTTTCAGACTCGAGAAAGGTGTTCCTCTTATTATTCCCGAAATTAACGGAGCGGAGTTAAATAAAAAAAACATTCTAATAAGCAACCCGAACTGTTCAACAATTCAACTTTTACTTTCTATTTCTCCGTTTCTCAAATTCGGGATAGAGAAAGTCTTTGTTTCTACTTATCAATCGGTATCAGGTGCAGGAAAGAAGGGACTTCTTGCATACGAGCAAGAAAAAAAGGGGAGAAAATACAAGGATTCTCCTTTTCCCTTTCAAATGTATGAAAATCTTTTTCCCTGGATAGGTGAAATTGAGAATGGGGAGACGGCTGAGGAGAGAAAGATTATAAAAGAAACGAAGAAAATATTAAAAAATAAAGAACCTGAAGTTTATCCTTTGTGCGTGAGAGTTCCTGTGCCTTATGTGCATTCACAGTCGGTTTTTTTAGTATTGAAGAAGGAAATTACTGAAAAGGAAGCAATAGGGGAAATTGAGAAAATAAATTATCTTGTATATGATGAGATTCCCTGCCCCATCAATTATAAGGATAAGGATATAATAGGTATCGGAAGGATAAAAGTAAAAGGTAAAATTTTGAAATTCTTTACCTGTATGGACAATTTGAGAAAGGGGGCAGCAACGAATGCATTACAGATAGCGGAATATTATGTCTGATAAAAAATCATACGGTGATAAACCGCTTGAGATTTATTTTAAGGAGATATCGCGTTATCCGATTTTACCCCCTGATGAAATAGATAAATTAGTGATAAAGGCACAAAAAGGGGATAAAGTGGCAAGGGAGAAAGTTGTTCATTCGCTTTTAAGGCTTGTGGTTAGTATAGCAATGAAATACAGAGACTTAGGAGTTCCTGTTCAGGATCTTATAAATGAAGGTAATCTCGGACTTTTAAGGGCAATAGATAAATTTGACCCATCAAAGGGGGTTCACTTTGTAGGATATGCCCCTTATTGGATAAAACAGGCTATAACCCGTGCTCTGGATGAGCAATCCACAACAGTAAGGATACCTTCCGAACACAGAACAGCTATCAGAAAAATTAAAAAAGCAGAGGAGGAACTTGCGTATAGAAGAGGCGAGATAACGATTGAAGATATAGCAAAGGCAACCGGTTTACCGGAAGAAGAAATCAAATTTGCATATACCATAAGTTCTCAGGAATTTTCGCTTGATCAGTTAACCATAGAGGGAGAAGAAAAGGCTTCCTGGGAAGAAGTCATAACTCAAAAATCCTTACCCTCACCTGAAATTGAACTTGCAGAAGAAAAAAGAAAATTCAAGATAAGAAAAATAGTAGAAAATTTACCTTTAAGGGAAAGGTTAATTTTGTATCTTTATACAGGTTCGGAATTTACATGCAGGGAAATACTTGAAATCATAAGAGAATATTCAAAAATGATGGGTTATGAGGTAAATGAGGAAAAAATAATTGTTAATATGCTCCAATCGGTATGTAGGGAATCGGTAGACGAACTAACTATCTTAGGTGAAATAAGTTATGATTTTCTTGATTTATTAAAAAAGACACGCGACCTTGAATTGTGGAAAAAAATGGGTAAAAATATAAATTTAATTAAGAAAATTTTCGAATCAGAGAAAATAGATATAAAAGAAGCTGTTTTATTCCACAGATATTGGAAATATATTGAAGACGAAACGAACAGAAGGAAAGTTTTTATGAAGTGGGTAAAAAACAAACTCAGAGAGGAACCAGAAAGGAATGTATTTTTATTGTATTATTCACTTGATTCCGGCTATACACAGACATTGGAATTCATAGGAAATTTAATAGGAATATCAAGGGAGAGAGTGAGACAGATTAAGGAAAGAACAATGAGGGAATTACAAAAAAGGTTTGAAAGGGAGAAGATAGAATATTGAGGATAGGGTTTTTTCAATTTTCTCCTTTTCACGGTAATAAAGAAAAGAACATTGAAATAATAATAAATATTTTAAAAAGAGGGAAGGCGGATTTAATAGTATTTCCCGAACTTGCCACTTCGGGTTATTTAATTCCTGATAAAAATTTTTTAAGAAAAAATGCTTTTAAGGTTCCTGATAGTAAAGAGTTTGAGATGTTATTAAAAGTTGTTAAGAAGGAGAAGACAGGAATTGTATTGGGTTTTCCCGAGTTAAAGGACGGGAAATTTTTTAATTCCGCTCTTTTTATTTTACCTGACGGCAAATTCGGTGTTTACAGAAAAATTCATCTTTTTTACAAAGAGAAGAAATTTTTCAAAAGCGGAAAAAATCCTGATGAGGGTATTTTTACTTATATTGGTTTTAAATTCGGAATAATAATATGTTTTGATTGGCTTTTTCCTGAGCATTTGCGATATCTTGCGTATAAGGGAATTCAGGTTGTTTTGCATCCCTCCAATCTTATATTACCTTGGGGACAGAGGGCTATGATAATAAGGGCAATAGAGAACAGGGTATTCACATTGACCGCAAATCGTGTAGGAGAGGAGAAATACAGGAATGAGCATTTAAAATTTACGGGTAAAAGTCAACTCGTTTCACCTGATGGAAGGATTCTTATGAGAGCAAATTCAGGTTCTGAAGTTTTAAGAATTAAAGAAATAAATCCAGCCGAAGCTAATAGAAAATTAATTACCCCTTATAATGATATTTTTGAGGATTTAAAAACAGTGCAATTTAAATATTCGGAAGGGAAGACATATTAAAAGTAGCATAAATGCAACTGCTACAAGATTTCAATCTCTCTTAATTTCTTTTTTAAAGAGAATTTATGCAATAAATAACACTGCATGAAATCCGAATCAAATTAATACTCCGAGATGTAAAGCTAAAGGATAAATAAATAAAAAATACTTCCGAAAATATTTTTATATCTTTTTACTTTATACTTTTTTATAAATTTTCTTACATCAAAACCCAGGATGCTCTTTCTTAAAAATTCATATTCCGGAAACGAAAAAGAGAGTAATTTTGTAAAAAGATAAATATAAGGTATAAATAATAAAGAAAAGGGAAAACAGGGTCGCACCATGTCAAGTAAGAAAATGTGTCCCCTATTCTTTAGGACCCTCCTTGACTCCCTGAAAAATCCTTCCTTATCTTCAATGTTCCTGAAAAGATAAGCACTTACAATATAATCAAATTTGTTATCCTTAAAACATAAATTCCGGGCATCCGAGAGAATATAAGTTATTTTTCCATTTTTAATTCTCTTTCTAAGCATTTCTTTTGAGATTTCAATCGCATATATCTTTTTTACTCTTTTGTTTTTACTTAAGTAATACGCTAACTCTCCTTTTCCTGCTCCGAGGTCACATACCACACCTTTTAGTTTCTTGGATGTATACCATCTTGAAAAGTGATCAATTCCGAATGAGAAGAGCACATTGACAATATCATAAATACCTGAAATGCCCTTAAACCTGTCCTTTGCACTCACCCTTTAAGGGTTATTTTTAAGAAGTACATAAGCACGATACCCGATAAAAAGAAAATAAAAGAAGAAAGGGATTTTTTGAAATTAACCTCTTTGTGAAGTTCAGGAACCAGGTCAGAGGCTGATATATAAAAAAAATTGCCGGCTGCAAATGCCATTATGTAAGGAATGTAACCCGTCTCCTTTACAAAGAAAAAACCCGATATCCCTCCTATTATGGCAGTAACCGCAGATGCAAAATTGAAAAGAAGTGCTTTTGTTCTGTCCATTCCTCCGTAAACTAATATTGCATAATCACCTATTTCCTGCGGCACTTCATGAGCCATGACAACAAAAGTAGTTATAATTCCGAATTTTAAGTCAATTAAAAAACTTGCTGCTATTATAACTCCGTCAATGAAATTATGAAGACCGTCACCGATTAAATTCAAATAACTCACAGGATGAATTTCACATCCCCATTCATGACAGTGTCTCCACCTGAGAACCCTTTCAAGAAGGAAAAAAGAGATGAATCCTGAAATAAAAAACCATGAAGCAGTGAGGGGAGAAAGATGCTCAAGGGAATGAGGAAGCAAATGAAGAAATGACCCCCCGATTAAGGCACCTGTCGCAATTGAAATGAGTGTGAATAAAATTTTTTCAAATAATTCTTTTTTTAAAAACAAAAAAAATATACCTGTTAAGGCAATAAGACTTACAAGAGAGGTTGCTATCAATATATAAAGAAGGACCATCGGAAAGGAATTATGTTATATATAAAGACACCCGAAAACAGAAAGGGCAAAAGGGGTAAATATTTCTCTTTTTTAAATAAAAGGATAATAATTCCGAATATTGAACCTATTAAAAAAGAAAGAAAAAAAACAAATAAAAAATCAAAACCCCTTATGTAAATTCCCATTAATGCAAAAACATAAGGGTCTCCTTCTCCGAGTGCTTCTTTTTTAAAAATTTTATTTCCTCCCCATCTTATTAAAATTCCGAATAGAAATCCGAGAAAGGAAAAAATTATGGATGAAAGCAAATGCTTTGAAAAAAATGCAATGAGAAATCCGAAATATAAGGAAGGAAAAAGCAAAATATCATAAACATAATGAGTATCAAAATCAATAAAAGCCATTATCATTAAAAAATACATTATTGATATTGCTTCAAGGGTTTTAAGTGAAATTCCGAAGTAAAGATAAGGAACAACAAAAATGATAGCAGAGAGTATCTCAACGAGCGGATATCTTAATGATATTTTTTCTCCACAGTATCTGCATCTGCCCTTTAGAAACAAATAACTCAGTACAGGGATATTGTCGTAGAATTTGATTTTATTTTTACAGTTGGGACAGAAAGAGGAAGGAATTATAATGGAAATTTCTTTCGGAATTCGATATATTAAAACATTTGCAAAGCTTCCGAAAGAAAGCCCTAAGAATAAGAAAATTAAAAGTTCAACCAAATGCGAGTACTTTGTTTTTACCCGATTCTTTTGCTTTGTAAAGGGCTCTATCAGCCTTATCAATAAGCAATTTCGCATCATCCGCATCATCCGGAAATACTGCTACTCCACCTGAAATTGTGAGTTTTCAACCCGGTTGTTTTTCCTCATGCGGAAATTTTGTCCTTTCTATTATCTGCCTTACCATTTCTCCGTATCTTAATGATTCAATTTTATTTTTTTTGGGTAAAATTACCACGAACTCTTCTCCTCCGTATCTTGCGGGAATTCCTTTTGCCGTCTCCGCGGTTTTTTTCAGAATTTTTGCAATGCTTTTTAAAAGAAGATCCCCTTTCGGATGTCCGTTTGTATCATTGTACTTCTTAAAATAATCAATATCCATTAAGAATAATCCGACCTGAAAACCGTCCTTTTTTGCATTTTCAAGAATTTCTTGAAGTTTTTCCATGAAATATCTCTTGTTGTATATTTCTGTCAATCCATCTGTGTCAGCCATTCTCTGGATTTTTTCCATTAATTCCGCAGACCTCAAAGCTAATGCCCCGAGTTCCGAAATCATTTGTACTGTTTCCATTGCTGCCCTCAAAGCTTCCTCTTTTGATTCCTCATACACAACACCTTCTATTTTCTCTTGCTTTATTCCAGAAACCGCAAGGACTCCGAAAAGTCTTTCACGGTGAAAAAGAGGCGATATTATCTCATAATTGATACCGAAGGGATCAGTAAGTTGAGTCTCGGGTATTCCTTCAACAAGCGCATCTTGGTACATTGTATCTTTATCCATTGTGAATCTCTTTTTCGCAGCATAACCGATCGGTCCTTCTCCGAAATTATAAACCAGAGCCCCTCTTCCTAAGAGTTCTTTGTCTTCAAAACTTTTATGTTTGTAAAGAACAAGTTTAAATCCTCCCTCAACCGCATTGAAATAATAAACATCATTTGCATTAATTATGTTCTTCACTTGCTCCGTCAAAAGTTCAATTATTTCTTCCTTTTCCGTCAATTCGCTTAAAGCACCTGCTAAATTCAAAACAGCCTGAATTATTCTCTTTCTCTTTGAGAAAAGCATATTAAGTTCATCTATTCTGCTTGTCAATTCTTTCATCATAAACTCATGACTCTCCCTTAATCTCCTTAACCTTTTCTCATAATCCTTTTTTATTTTTCTTTCTTTATTTATTTTACTTTTTAATTCCAAAATTATTATTAAAAGAATCACCAATAATCCGCCTGCTATACTCGCAACCAGTCCGAAATTTTCACTTATAAAATTTTCCATTTTTTATCCTCTTTTTTAAAATTTTTTCAATTTTTAATAATTTATTGTAAAGTTTTTTCCTCAGATTTTTAAATTCTTTTTCATTAATCGGAACCTTATTTTTAAAAAGATTTTCCTGAACCACCTTATATGCCTTACTCCTTTCCATTCCCTTTTCAATTAAATAATACAAAATCCCTTGAGAAAGGAGATAAATTTCATTTTTCTTTAAGTTTTCTTCTATTTTCTTTAAATCTATATTTAAATTTTTTAAAACAAAGATCATTTTATCAAGCATGTAATAAACAAGATGTGAAGCATCGGGCAGGATAATTCTTTCAACAGAAGAATGAGATATATCCCTTTCATGCCATAAAGCAATGTTTTCAAGGGCAGAAATAAGATACCCCCTTAATATTCTTGCCATTCCGCATATTCTTTCCGAAATAATAGGATTTTTTTTATGTGGCATACTTGAAGAGCCTTTCTGTCCCTTCTTAAAGGGTTCTCCCCATTCACCCACCTCTGTTCTTGATAAAAGACGAATTTCTGTTGCTATTCTTTCAAGAGATGAAGCTATAAGAGTTAATGTGAAGACAAATTTTGCAACCCTGTCTCTGGGAACAATCTGAGTTGAAACAGGCTCGGGCTTTAATCCGAGCTTTTTCATTACATATTTTTCAATTTCAGGGTCTATGTGAAGGTAATTTCCCACAGAACCTGATAATTTTCCGTAAGAAATTTCTTCCAGAGTATTTTTCAATCTTTCTTCATTTCTTTTTACTTCTGATAAATAGGATAAAAATTTATGAGATAAGGTCATAGGTTCGGCAAACATTCCGTGTGTTCTCCCTGCTGTTATGACACCTTCATATTCGGAAACAAGATTTTCCAAAACACTCTTTAACTCCCTTTGTTTTTTCATTATAAGTTCCAGAGTCTCCTTCATCTGAATTGCAAGTGTTGTGTCAAGTAAATCAGATGAAGTTAAGCCGAAATGAATATAAGGAGCTATTTCTCTTCCTACTTTCTTTTCAAGAATGTCCACAAATGCAGCAACATCATGATTTGTCACTTTTTCTCTTTCTTTCACTTCCTCCGGTGTTATTTTTTTCACTTTTTTTCTTATTTTATCTGCTATTCCTTTTTTAATAATTCCCTTTTTTTCAAGACCCTCAATTGTTAATATTTCTATTAAAAGCCATATTCTTAATTTATTTTCCTCACTCCATATTTTTTCAATTTCCGGTATTTTGTATCTTTCAATCATATTTTTTCCTCTGATATAAGATATGTTCTTTTTGCTTTTAATTTTTCCGCCTTATAGATATTTTCAACCATTTCAAAAGTCTCCTCCACGATTGTATTCACAATGGTATAATCAAAGAATTTCCACATTTTACTTTCTTCCTTTGCCTCCATTAATCTCTTTTCAACAAGTTCAGGATTATCAGGATGCCTTTTTGAAAGACGATTCAAAAGTTCTTCCCATGATGGAGGAAATAAGAAAATTGAGACGATATCCTCAAAATGCCTTTTCAAATTAAAAAGACCCTTTGAATCCATATCAAACAATACATTGTATCCTTGATCAAGCCATTTTAACACAGGCTCCTTAGGGGTTCCGTAGTAATTTCCGTAAGCAAATGTCCATTCTATAAGTTCGCCGTTCTCTATCTTTTTCTTAAATTCGTCTTCGGAAACATAATAATAATCAACTCCCTCAATTTCTCCCTCTCTTTTTTCTCTGGTTGTGTAAGAAATTGAATATTTAATTTCATTTTTATATTTTTTCAAAAGTTTTCTCACGATTGTAGTTTTTCCTGTTCCTGAAGGACCTGATATTAAGAAAATGAAAGGTTTTCTTTTCAGTTCAATCAATTTTAATCCTTATGTTATCTATTAATCTTGCCTTTCCGAGATAGGCAGCAATTCCGATAAGAATTTCTCCTTTTATCTCTTTAAGGGGTTGCAAATTTTCAGTATCAACAATTTCTATGTACTGAATTCTTATGTTTTCGGAATTATTTTCAATAAATTCTTGCATTTTGTTTATTATATTCAAAGAGTTTCTTTCGCCTTTTTCAATAAGTTCCTTTGCAAGCAGAAGGGATTTATAAAGCAGAGGGGCTTCTTTTCTTTCTTTTTCATTGAGATACATATTCCTTGAACTCATGGCAAGTCCATCCTCTTCTCTCACTGTCTCAACAGGTAAAATTTCAATATCCATATTTAAATCCCTTATCATTCTTTTGATTATTAAAAGTTGCTGTGCATCTTTCCATCCGAAAGCCACGATGTGGGGCTTAACAATGTTAAATAATTTCATTACAACGGTTGTTACCCCCTTAAAATGTCCTGGTCTGAATTTTCCACATAAGTGTTCGGAAAGTTTTTCCACCTCAACATAGGTTGAAAAATTTTCAGGATACATTTCATTAACGTCAGGATAAAATATTATATCAACTCCTTCATTTTCACATTTTTTTCTATCTCCTTCAAAATCTCTGGGATATTCTCTGAAGTCCTCCTTCGGACCGAATTGGATGGGATTTACAAAAATACTGACAATGAGAATATCACATTTTTTCCTTGTTTCCCTCATTAAGGTGAGATGTCCCTCATGAAGCGCCCCCATCGTCGGTACAAAACCTATTTTCTTACCTTTCAGTCTCAATTCTTCTGCCCTTTTTTGCATTTCTTTTATTTTTTTAATTATTTCCATATCCTGATTGCTTCTTTTTTAATCACCGGTCTTACTTCATCTTTTGTATTTTTATTCAAGAATTCTGCAATTTTTTTGTTAAAAACAGGATGTATAAAATCAGGCTCAATCTCACAAAAAGGTATCAGAACAAAATTTCTTTTATGGAGCAGGGGGTGAGGCAAAATCAGTTTTTCATTTTCCATTATTAATTTTTCGTAAAAAAGTATGTCAATGTCAAGTGTTCTTGGTGCATATTTTTTTGTTCTTATTCTACCGAATTTTTTTTCAATTTTTTGTATTTTTTCGAGCAATTCAAGTGGAGAAACATGGGTGAAGCCTTTTATGACCATATTGAGGAACATCGGACCTTCCGCACCGCCCCAAGGCTCTGTTAAATAAATAGAGGAAAAGGTTATATTGCTTAAAACTTTTTTTAATTCAAGCATTGCAAATAATAAATTTTTTAATTTATTTCCTTTATTTGAACCGAGAGAAAGAAAAACATTTTTCACAATAATTTTAAAGCTTTTAAGAAATTGTCCTTATTTTTTTCTTTTATATCCTTTGTAATGTAATCAAAAAGAGTTTTAAATTTGTCTTTAAATGACTCATCTATCTCTGACAATAGATAAAAACTTTTTAAAATCATTCTGGTATTTTTGGTTTCATTTGCTATCTGAATCGCTCTTAAAAAGTCTTCCTTTTTCTCTTTTCTTTCTTTTTCCATAATGCCTTTAAGAAGCAGGATATTTATTTCTGCTTCCTTGTCTCCGGCTTTTTTTGAAATTTTTTCGGCTTTATTATAATATTCCTCGGCTTTATTTAAATCTTTCTGCAGTATATAAAAAGTAAGAAGTCTTATGTAATTTTTCAGTATAAATGTTTGAATGTTTATTTTTTTGAGCAATTCCAGGGAATTGAGATAGCAGGATAAAGCCTCATTGTTTTTTCCTTTAATTATTAAAATATCTCCTTTATTCATGAGGGACAAGCCCCGAATGTCATCATATTTATTATCTACGGACAATTTCAAGGCATTTTCATTTTCTTTTTCTGCATTTTCTATATCACCCGAGAGAAGATAGAATCTGCTGAGATTGTAAAGACCGAGTGTCATATCTTTTGTCTTTCCTGCTTTTCTGCTTATATCAATAAATTTTTCTATGAATTCAATTGATTTATTATATAAAAGCTTCCTTGAATATACTATTGCCATGTTGTTATACACCAATGCCATTTCATTTTTCATATCAAATATTTTAAATATTTGAAGGGCTTTTTGAAAGTACTCCATTGCTTTAAAATAGTCTCCTTTTTTTAAATAATATCCCCCTATGGAATAATAGAATTTGCCCATTCCAGGCCGGTATTTTTCCTTTTCACATATTTTAAGACCTTCCTCAAAATATCTCTTAGCCTCTTCAAATTTTTCCATTCTGTAATAAAGATTCGCTATGTTATGAAGTGTAGGAGCTATATCTATAGCCTTTCCGTATTTTTTCTTATACTCCAGTGCCTTCTGATAATAAAAAAGTGCCTTTTCTAACTCATTCTCATATTCATAAATCCCTCCCAAGGAGTTAAGGACGATTCCTGTTATATACCCTTCTTTTTTTGCATATTTCAAAGCCGTTAAATAATTGTTTTTAGCTTCTTCAAGTTTTCTTTGATAATGGTTGCAGAATCCTAAATAAAGAAATGCTTTACTTTTTTCTTTTATTGACCATGTATCCAGAGCCTCAAGAAGCAGCTCTTCTGCTTTCTTATATTCCCCTTTAATAAAAATTAAAAAATCAAGATAAGAATAAAGGGCTTCTTCATTTTTTTTATTGATGAGTTCTTTAAAATAAATTACACTTTCCTCTACCTTTCCTTCATTTTTCAAACATTCTGCAAGCTTCAATTTTGCATAACTAAGCAATTTTTCATCTTTTGCCAGTTTTATCAATTTTTTTGCATATTTTATTGCTTCCTCATAATTTACTCTGAGAATGGACTTTTCAAGAAGTTCTTTATAATAATTAATTGCTTTTTCTGTTTCTCCTGCCTTTTCATAATTAAAAGCAATCACTGCCAGGATGTTCTCTCTTTTTACTTCACTTTCAAGTCTTTCCGCAATTCTCCGATGTAATATTTTACGGCTTGATTTCAAAAGTCTATCAAATATTGCATCCTTATAAACAGGGGACTTGAATTTATATATCTCTCCTTCCCTTTCGGATTCCAATATTCCCTTTAATACAAGGGTTTCAAGTTTAGGCTTTAAGAAAATTTTTTTTCTTCCCGAAACCGTTTCCAATACCCTTACCTCAAATCTATCACCTAAGAAAGAGGAGAAAGTTAATATTTCTTTTTCCTCCTGTTCCAAAGAATCTATGGTTGCCTGAACCAGGTCAATTAATATATCAGGAAGTTTTAACTCGGAGATATCTTTTACAAATAAAACTTCCCCATTTTTTTTCTTAAGATAATTCCCCGAATACAAGACATGAATAATGTTTTTCAAATAAAGGGGAATTCCGAGACTCTTTTTCATTATTTCACTTAAAATTTTTTCATCATAATTCCTCAGCTTTAAATTTTTTTCTATAAATTCTTTTATTTCCTGAAAAGAAAAGGAGGATAATTCAAGTGTATCAAAATCCGAAAGTAAATTCAGATTTTTCTCCTTATAGAAGTTATTCCTGACCAAAGCGATTAAGAAAAGATTTCCCCCTTTGTAATGCTTTGATAAATAATCAAGTAAGGAAATGGATAGCTCATCAAGAAAGTGTGTATTTTCAATTATTAAAACATTGTGCTCATTTTCACAGAGTGTTCTTATGAAGTATAAAAATGAATAAAAGATGATGCTTCTTCTTTCTTTTTCATTTCCGATTTCTGTTTTCTGCTTTTGAGGATCCAGAATATAATCAAGATATTCGCCTATCTCCCTACTTTCTTCGTTCTTTTTTATTTTGTAAAGGTAATCCTTTAAAGGATAATATTTTCTTAATAAACTTTCGGAGAATTTAACTAAGGAAGATGAAAGTGGGTCAGGGTATATCCATTTTATATTTATTTTTTCTATTCTTTTCCTTAAAACTTTCTCAAATTCATTCATCAGCCTTGTTTTTCCGGAGCCTATTTCTCCTTTTAAAAATAAAAAAACTGCCTTTTCTTTTGACTTTTCAAAAAAATCAATCAAAAAGTTCATCTCCTTTTCTCTTCCCACAAATTCACTGTCCTTCAGTATTTCCTTTATTTCTTCTGTTGCTTTGTCTTTATAACCTATTACTTCATACAGAGAGATTTGTTTTGCTTTTCCTTTAAGATGCACGGACGGTATTTTTCTGAAATTAAATATTTCTTTTGTCAATTCATAAGTACTTTCCGAGACAAAAATTTTGCCGGGGTCACAGACACTTTCTATTCTCTGTGCTGTATTTACGGTGTCTCCGAGTGCTGTATAGTCCCCCTCTCTTTTCTTCCCTATTTTGCCCGTAACAACTTCTGCGGTATTTATTCCTATTCTCATTTTTAATTCAACATTTGAGATCTCTTTTATATACTTATTAATTTCCTTAAGTTTCTTCTGCATTTCAAGGGCTGAGAGAATGGCTCTTTCCGCATCATCACCGTGGGAAACCGGTGCCCCGAAAAGTGCCATTATTGCGTCTCCTATGTACTTATCCACATACCCTCCGTATTTTTCAATTATTTCCGTCATATTTGAAAATACCTTATCTATTATCTCCCGTATTTCTTCCGGCTCTAATCGCTCGGATAAACTTGTAAAGCCCTTTAAATCAAGAAACAAAACCGAACAAACCCTTTTTTCTCCTTCCCATATTTCTTTTTCAATCTTCTCTCCACATTTTATACAAAAAATCGCTTCTTCCGGATTTTCACTACCGCATTTTTTACATTTCATTTATCCTTTTTATTCCTCCTTTTTTACTTTATTTATAAGTTGTATCCGAATTTCTTCGGTTATGCAGTAATTTGTTTTTATCTATTGAACAAAAGTCCCATCACACTGGTCGGTGCAATATATTTCCATATATCTTCTTCTGTTCCGTCATTATAGGTTGCTTTAAGCCATGTGTGGTGTTGTTCATCATAAGGTGGTTCTGTGACCCAGAATTCACCGACAAGATCCGCTCCTTTATTTCCATCTTTTTCTATTGTGCCTGTCAAAGAATGGTAATAATGAACTTCATATCCCGTATGTTGAGTATGAGTAGGTTTTGAATAATTTATAACAAGTTTCCACCCGTCGGAATCATACAATTGCACCGAGCCGGATGTATCTGCATGATTTGTCCATGAATAATTAAGAGTGTAATTTTGGACAAAGTCTTTTGCGTATCCTTTCACATTTCCCACAAATACCGAATCTTCAAGTGTATGCCCCGAAGCTGCCTGTGCTTCAATTTTGTATTCTCCAACGTTGTATATGGTAAGCAAGATGTAAAGATAAATCATTTGAGCATTCTGGTCATAACTTGCCTGAAAATCAAAATTCATTATATCGTTTCCATCGGATTTAAGATGTGCGGAAAGGGACTTTAAGACGGTGTCATTATTTATTATATCAAGATTTATGTTGTATAACTTCAATAAAGCTTGATGTGTATTTCCGTCCTCTCCTATATAATCCCATATAAATTTTATCCACTGAGAATCACTGGGTACATAATCCCATTCAGTATAAATAGGAGTTCCGCATCTTGTCGTATCCCAATGAAAAGTTCCTGTATGTGTCCATGTTCCGTAAAAACATGCAATGGAATCATTGAGACTGAAAGTTTTTATAGCTTTTTTATAATTTCTTTCTCCGAGTGCGGCGATGGCTTTGGTTAGAGATGCAACACCCGGAGGCTGAGAATTCCAGAAATCGCTCATTGCGAGAAAAGCGTCCGATGATGCAGTATTTGTTCCCACACCACTGGAGCGGGTTATGAAGGCTTTTGTTTCTTCTTTTGTTACTTCCTCTTTCTTTTTACATGAGATTAATATCCCTCCGATTAATAAAGAGCCTACGAGTAATTTTTTCATAAATTCTCCTTAGTTTTTACCGGGAATTGAACCCACAAATATTTTATACATATCTTTTTCAAAAAGTCAAGTGATTTTTATCACATTTTTGTTTTTTTAGGATTTTTTCTTTTATAATTCATTGTTCAAATGCCTGTCTTTATTGTTAAATGCCCCGGTTGCCAGACGAAATATAAAATAAGTACCGAAAAAATAAAACCCGGTTCAAAGGTAAAATGTCCTAAATGTAAAACCGTATTTTTATTTAAGGTTCCTGAAAAATTTTTGAGACCATCTCAACCTGTTTCACAACCTCGGACAGCTCCTGTAAAAGAGAAAGAAAGCCCTAAGGTGAAAGAGGCTGCTCCTACGCAACCCGAACAGAGAGTAATTCCGAAAGCCCTTGAGGTTCCTCCTGATATTCCTCCCGAAGAAAGAAAAATCCACGAGAGAGCAATAAGATTGGCAAAGATTCTTGCCAAGGATATTATAAATTATTACAAAGATAGATGGGAAAGAGCATTGAGACAGGGGAATCTGAGGGAAGAATTTAAAAAAGAGATTATGGAATCCTGGAAATATTATTGCGAAAAAATTCCGAAAGAGATAAGAGACAAGACAAATTATTTTCAGGAAGCATTTAATCAGATTGTTGGAAAAGGACAAAAGATTTTGTAAATTTTTTATTATTTTTTTGAAATTTTTTTTTAAGATTTAATAAAATTTAACCTTTAAGAGAGTTCTCCTGAATCCAGGGTTCTAATCCCTTTCCTAAAACTTTTTAGACAATGAACCCTTATACAGGAATAATCACAGTTTTTTTAATAGCAATTGTTTTAGCATTGTTTATGATAGGGATTCCGAAACTGATTTCTCCTAAGCTGGAAGAACCGGAGAAATATGAACCTTATGAATCCGGAGAAATTCCTATCGGAGAGGCGTGGTCAAGATATCCTGTAAGGTACTACCTCCTGGTCATTACGTTTCTTATTTTTGAGATTGAGGCTCTTTTTATTTTCCCGTGGGCAATAAAGGTAAAGGAACTTTCTTGGTTCGGGTTGTTTGAGATTTTCCTTTTTGTGTTCATTTTACTTCTGGGCTGGATTTGGGCGATTAAAAAAGGTGCCTTAAAATGGGAGTAGGAGGATTAAAATGGAAGAACTCAAAAAGATAAATTTGGAGGAAATTTATTACGCTCCTTTATTTAACAAGTTTGCAAACTATATGGAAAAATTTCCGGGTGGAGGTTTAATTCTGACTACCACAAAAAAGCTTTTTGCCTGGTCAAGGAAATCAAGTCTTTGGCCTGTTACATTCGGTCTTGCATGCTGTGCAATAGAGATGATGGCTGCCTATGCTTCAAGGTATGACCTTGACAGATTCGGTGTAATAGCCAGAGCTTCACCCAGGCAGTCTGATGTGATGATTGTTTCCGGGACGGTTACTGCTAAAATGGCAGAAAGAGTTAAAAGACTCTATTCACAGATGCCCAACCCCAAATGGGTTATAGCAATGGGCTCGTGTGCAATTGCGGGTGATTTCTACAGAAATGTTTATTCGGTTGTTCCCGGAGTTGAGAGGGTAATACCCGTTGATGTCTATGTTCCGGGTTGTCCCCCGACTCCGGAAGGTCTAATTGAAGGAATAAGAAAACTTCAACAAAAAATCATGGAGGGGGCTAAAAAATGAAAAGAGAAAAAATAAAAGAAGAATTAAAACTTGAAGAGACAAAGGACGGATTTCTTGTTTTTAAAAGCAGTGAATTTTATCATGTGATGGAAAGAATTAAAAAGGACTTCCCCTATCTTTCTTTTATTACCGCTGTTCATTTCCCTCAGGAAAAAGCATTTGATGTGATTTATGCTTTCAGAAATATTGATGAACCGGAAATAATTTTTTTAAAAACAAAAATAAAAGAAGAGGAAAAATTGCCCTCTGCTTATAAATTTTACAAGGGTGCTGACTGGATGGAAAGGGAGATTTATGATTTATTTGGAATTGAGTTTGAGAATCACCCTGATTTAAGGAGAATTGTCCTTCCAGAAGATTGGGAGGGGCATCCTTTGAGAAAAGATTACCCGATTAATAAAGCACCCGAAAAGTATGACTACAGAAAAAAACCTGTTTTAAGGAGGGAGGATTAAAAATGGAGGAAAAAGTAAAAATTTCCGAACCAGAGGAAGAGATTATATTAAATATGGGACCTCAACATCCCTCGACTCACGGGGTGTTGAGAATTATTTTAAAACTTTCTGGTGAAAAGATTGTTTCTGCAAAGCCTGATATAGGTTATCTTCACAGGGGAGTTGAAAAACTCGGAGAAACCGTTACCTATGTTCAATTTTTGCCCATGCTTGATAGAAACGATTATCTTTCAGCCACAACAAATGAACTCGGACTTGTTCTTGCTGTTGAAAAACTTGCAAATATCCCTGTTCCCGAAAGAGCACAATATATAAGGGTTTTATTTTCCGAACTTTCAAGGCTTGCCTCTCATCTTGTATGGCTCGGAACCTTTTGTCTTGATTTAGGAGGTGCTCTCGGAGGAGGAACATCGGTATTTTTATTCTGCTTCAGGGAAAGGGAAAAAATTTTGGACATCTTTGAAAAAATGACCGGTTCAAGAATGCATCCCCATTTAATGCAATACGGAGGTGTGAGATATGATGTTTATCCCGGTATGGATAAGGATGTAAAAGAAATTCTTGATCTTATGGAAGAAAGAATAAATGAATATGAAGAAATGCTTGTTAATAATCCTGTGTTTATTGATAGGACAAAAGGAGTAGGAATTCTGCCAAAGGAGGTTGCTATGGAGTATGGATGTTCAGGGCCTGTTTTAAGGGGTTCTGGTGTTAAATATGATTTAAGAAAGGCGCACCCTTATTCCTCTTATGATAAATTTGATTTTGAAATTCCTGTGGGTGAAAACGGAGATGTTTTTGATAGGTTTAAGGTGAGGATGGAGGAGATGAGGCAATCTGTGAGAATAGTCAGGCAGGCACTTGAGGGTCTTCCGGAAGGACCCATAACTTCTCAGATGCCTGTCAAGGTGAAAGTTGCTGTTAGAACACCGCCCGGAGAGGTTTACACAGCAATAGAATCTCCGCGCGGTGAGCTCGGTTATTATATTTGTTCTGATGGAAAACCTAATGCTTACAGATTAAAAATAAGGGCTCCTTCTTTTTCAAACCTTTCGGTATTACCGTATCTTTTAAAAGACCATCTTGTTGCAGACATTGTTGCAATTTTGGGTTCACTTGACCCTGTTTTCGGTGACGTTGATAGATAAGGAGGTGATAAAATGAATGTAATTTTATTTTCAATTATTTATTTAATAGTTGCATTAACAATTGTTATGTATATTACATGGTTTGAAAGAAAATTTGCTGCAAGAATTCAGAACAGAGTCGGACCTTATTATGTCGGAAGACCTCACGGCTGGCTGCAGCCTCTTGCGGATGTGGTAAAATTAATGTTAAAAGAAGATATTGTTCCCAAGAAGGCTGATAAAACAATTTTTAATATTGCTCCCCCTTTGGTCTTCATAGGTGCACTCCTTACTTTTTGTGTTTTACCGGTTGCAAAGGGTTTATATATTTCGGACCTTGCAGTCGGAATAATTTATTTCTTTGCTGTTTCCTCTCTTATGATTTTCGGAGTGTTTCTTGCTGGTTGGGCAAGTAATTCAAAGTATGCTCTGCTCTCGGCATTCAGGGCCGGTGCACAGGTTGTATCTTATGAAATTCCTCTCATACTTTCAGCACTTGTCCCTGTTGTGCTTGCAGGCTCCCTTAGAACAAGTGAAATTGTGAGAGCACAAGATATTCCCTTTGCCCTTTATCCTGTTTTCGGATGGGTTGCTTTTATCATCTTTTTAATTGCCGGACTGGCTGAGGAAAACAAGGTGCCGTTTGATGTACCAGAAGCGGAGAGTGAGCTTGTTGCTGCCTATAATGTGGAATACTCGGGGATGAAATTTGCTTTATTTTATGCTTCTGAATATGCTCACATACTTGCACTTGCGGTACTGGCATCCATTTTATTCTTAGGGGGTTACAGAGGATTTTATCCTCATGTAGGACCGGAATGGGTATGGCAGGTTATCTGGCTTTTCATAAAATCATTTTTCATGTTATGTCTTTTCCTTTTGATAAGGTGGTCTTTTGTCAGGATAAGAATTGACAGACTGCTTTTATTTTCATGGAGAATTCTGTTTCCCATTTCTCTGATCAATTTGTTTCTTGCTGCAATATGGAAAATTTTCTTCTAAATGAGTATAAAAACAAGTTTATACTTGGAAAACTTTGTAATAAGCATGTACTTCCAAAAGGGAATAATGGGTAACATAACGCGAAACTTCTGGAAAGAAATTTTGCCTTCTTTCTCTGTGTTTATTTCGGAAATTGTCCTTGATGAGAGTGGTTCAATTAAAAATACATCTCTTAGGAAAAAACATGAAGAATTACTTAAAAATTATCCTGTTTTGGAATTAAATACCGATATTGTAAAAATTGCAGATGAATATTTGAAACAAAGAAAAATCCCCAGAGCCGATGCTTTACATATTGCAACCGCGAGCTTTTATGGAATAAATTTTCTTGTAACTTGGAATTTAAGGCATATTTATAAGAGAGGCACCCAGGAGATAGTAAGAGAAATAAATACATGGCTTAAAATATCTGTTCCCACTATAGTAACACCGGAAGATCTTTTTAAGGAGGAAAATACATGAATATAAAAGCAGATGTTAAAATAAAAAAGATAAAAAAGAAAGTTAAAAAAGAATTCCCGAATGACCCCGTACTTCACGAAATTGTTGAAGATATAAAAAAAGGAGCTAAAAAAATTATAAAAGAAATGAAAAAGGAGGTTTGAAAAATGTTTGGAATTTTAAATGTTTTTAAAATAACTTTAAAAAATTTCTTAAGGGAGACTTTCACAATAATGTATCCTGATAAGCAAAAAGGGATTCCGGAGAGATACAGAGGTCCTCTTTTTGCACTTACACTTGATAAAGACGGAAATCTAAAATGTATTGCATGCAGATTATGTGAACAAATTTGTCCTTCACAGGTTATAAAAGTGGTGCCTGCCAAGGAAAAAGGACCAACAGGAAAACCTTATCCTGAAAAATTTACACTTCAACTTTCCGCATGTCTTGCGTGCGAGTTGTGTGTTCAAGTATGTCCCACCGACTCAATAATAATGCTCAGAATACCCGGATGGTCCGCTTTATCTCAGGAAGAACTGCTTTTGACACTTGAAAAAATGGTAGAGAACGGAAAAAAATATCAGCATTCATGGGCAACAGGAAACAATTTAAGAAAGTTTCAAACACCTCCGAGAAAAACAGTTGCAACCGCTAAAAAGGAGGGATAAAAAATGAAGATAATTTTTTGGATAATTTTTATAATAACAGGACTTTCGGGTCTTATGACTGTGTTAACAAAAGACCTCTTCAGGAGTGCGATTTATTTGGGGATAACCCTTTTAGGTTCAGGTCTCTTGTATTTGTTTCTGGGTTATGATTTTATAGGATGGACGCAAATTCTTGTCTATGTTGGGGGCATTGTTCTTCTCATGATTTTTACGATAATGCTCGCGAGGGAATCGGTTATGAGACCCCTTATTATTACCATAAGAAATCCCTTTATAAGCGGACTTTTTGCTCTTTTATTATTTCTACTTTTAATGCTTGTTGCAAAACCTCTTATTCTTGTTCCAAAGGGACTTGACAAAGATTACACTTTCCTTCCGTCCATCATTTTTAAAAGCAAATATGTGCTTTCCTTTGAGGTTCTATCGGTTTTACTTTTAATTGCATTCATAGGTGCGATATTAATTGCAAGAAAGGATTAAAAGGAGGAGGGAAAAATGGAATTAAAGTCATTATTTTTTCTTTCAATTTTTCTTTTTTCTTTGGGTTTGTACGGAGTGCTATCAAGAAGGAATGCAATGGGAATACTGATAGCACTTGAACTCATCTTTAACAGTGCAAATCTGAATTTCGGAATATTTTCAAAGATACATGCCAATCCCTCTGGTGTGATGACCATATTATTCGGAATAGGGATAACAGCAGCCGAAATTGTGTTGGGATTTGCAATTGTAATTCTTCTTTTCAGATTGAGAAAAACATCAAATGCTGATGAGGTGCATATTCTCAGAGGATAAAAAGGAGGTAAAAAGATGGATTTAGGGCTTTTAGCATTTATTGCTTGGTGGGCTCCTTTTTTCTCATTTTTAATAATAGGAGTTTTTATAAGAAAATACGGTAAATTATCCGCTGCACTCTCAATCATTGCAATTTCTATCTCACTTATTTCAAGTATAGTCATTCTTCTGAATATCAGGGCTCTTGAAAATCCTGTTTTGAAAGATATAGTATGGCTTCCGTTCGGTACAAAAAAAGGATTGGCGGGTCCTGAGTCTATCTTCTTCGGTTTATTCCTTGATAACCTTTCTGCTATAATGCTTTTTATAGTAGCACTTGTTGCCTTTGCGGTTCAGGTGTATTCAATAGGATATATGGGAGAAGAGACTCCGCCTTCCTTGGGCAGGTATTATGCTTATCATTCTCTTTTTGCCTTCTCAATGATAGGACTTACCTTTTCCAAAAGTATATTACAAATGTTCGTTTTCTGGGAACTTGTAGGAGTTTGTTCCTATCTTTTGATCGGTTTTTATTACTATAAACCAGAGGCGGCAAGGGCGGCACTCAAAGCATTCTGGATTACAAAACTCGGTGATGTGGGATTCATAACCGGAATTCTAATCCTTTATTTTAAATTCGGAAATCTTGATATTTTTAAACTTATTAATGACCCTGCAATTTTAAAATCTGCAGGGGGTGTGGCTTCTGTAATTCTCATGCTTATCTTCTGCGGTGCAATAGGAAAATCCGCACAGTTTCCACTTCATATATGGCTTCCTGATGTAATGGAAGGTCCGACTCCTGTTTCGGCACTCATCCATGCTGCGACAATGGTTGCTGCGGGTGTTTATATGGTTTCAAGATTATTCCCTGTTTTCAGAGAATTTCCCGATGTAATGTGGATTATAACGATACTCGGTGCCTTTACTGCTTTTCTTGCTGCAACCATGGCTCTTGTTCAGGAAGATATTAAAAGGGTGCTTGCCTATTCCACAATATCACAGCTCGGTTATATGATGGCAGCACTCGGAGCGGGTTCACTTGTTGCAGGATTTTTCCATCTCTTTACCCATGCATATTTCAAGGCACTTTTATTCTTAGGTGCAGGAGCAGCAATTCATGCAGTTCACTCAAACTCAATATGGGATATGGGAGGATTATTTAAAAAGGCACCGATTACAGCAATTACTTTCGGTATTGCAACCCTTGCTCTTGCAGGAATTCCTCCTTTTGCAGGATTTTTCTCAAAAGAAGAGATACTTGTTGCGACTTATTCTTATGCGAATAAGATTCCCTTCTATTTACTTTTGATCACGGTTTTTCTTACCGCTTTTTATATGGGAAGGGCATACACTGTTGCTTTCTTCGGAAATCCGAGAAGTGAAAACGCAAAACATGCGCATGACCCTGATTTATCAATGAAGTTTTCTCTTGTTCTTCTTGCAATTTTCAGTGTATTTGCAGGATTTTATGCGGGAAAAATATCTCATCTTCTTGAATACCTTACAGCACATGAAGCAATTGAGCATCACGGAGGACTCAATTTAACTGTTTTATCCCTTTCATTTGCTTTAATAGGTCTTTTATCTTCTTATTATATTTATGCAAGGGCTCCGCAGGTTGCTGATAATACAAGAGAGAGATTTTCTTTTGTTTATACAATGCTTCAGAGAAGGTATTACATTGATGACCTCTTTGAGTGGATTTACAGAAGAATTATTCTCGGTCTTTCTGCATTTGCGGGTTGGTGGGACAGGCACATTGTTGACGGGCTTGTGAACTGGGTGATTTATACAACAGCAAGACTTGGAAGGTCCCTCAGAGTTATACAAACCGGTATTGTTCAGGATTATCTTTTCTATATCGCTCTCGGTTCAATTGTGCTGCTTGTGTTGATTTTAAGAGGATTTTGATGGATTCTTTTATTTGAAATTGTATAATTTAAACAGTATTATTTAATGCGGGGGTGAAAATCGGGTTGGACGGGAGGAATTGAGGATAACCGGGGCATGCCAGGGTGCGGGAACCCTGTAAAAACCCGCATAAAAACTGCCAACACATACGCACTCGCTGCCTAATTAAAGGCAGCAGGGTTCTCTTCGGAATGCTCCTCGCCGGAGATGAACCCTCAGATAGGAGGAGCTCGCCTGGTGAGGTTTCTCCCCTTTCCGAGCCGGGGACATTGAAAAGGGGAAGCCTTCCTCACCCGGTGCCTGCCCCGGAGGGAAGGAATAAAAAGGCAGGCTAAGCATGTAGACCCGGTATCCGAAGCCTCCCGGACGGGGGTTCGAGTCCCCCCACCTCCATTTTGCCGGGGTGGCGGAATTGGCAGACGCGTCGGGTTCAGGACCCGATGGGAGAAATCCCGTGCGGGTTCAAGTCCCGCCTCCGGCATGATAAAAAAAGTGCAAAATTTTTTTACCCTTTTTATTTTCCTGTTCTTCACCCAGAGAAAAATTACCTTCTTTTTAATTATGGAAAACCAGTTTCTTAAAGCAGAAGATATCAAAATTTATATAAGCATCCCTCCTGACATTTATCATCAAAAAATAAAAAAAATAGATTTTGAGCCAAAACCTGATAAGATAATAAAAGAAGAATGGGGACAAAAAATTGCTTTCTTTAGAATTAAAGAGTTAAAACCCTATGAGAAAAGAATAATAAAAATGAAAGTAAATGTAATATTTAATTCAGAATTCAATAAGCCTTTTAACGACACCTCTCATCTTTATTTTTACCTTGCAGATGACCCTTATTTGAAGTTAAATTCAGAAATCTTGAAATCAATTTCAAATGCGCTTATTAAAAGGAGCAAAAATAAAGAAGAATATATAAAACTTGTCCTTGATACCGTGGCAAAATCTCTTTATTTTAATCTTGACGGAAAATGGGAAGATGCAGAAAGGACATATTTACAAGGACACGGCTCCTGTTCTGAATATTCTTTTCTCTTTTCCGCTCTTGCAAGACTCGGAGGTTTGCCGACGAGATTCATAGGCGGAACGGTGGAAAGGAATTCGGGAATTGATTATACCTTTCACCGATGGGTTGAAGTCTATATAAAAGAAAAAGGGTGGATTCCCATAGATCCTCAATATTATGATAGTCCTAAAAGTAAAGGTAAATATTTTCCTGATGATAATGAAGAACTTTTTTTAATTACAACAATTGAGCCGGGAACGAATTCTTACCTTGAAGAGTGGTATAATTACAATATTAAAGCAAAAAAGGGTATAATAAAAATTATTGCTTTTTATAAATGGGAAAAATAAAAAAATTTTATAAGGCTTTGTTACTTTCGGACGGAACAATCCTTGATGATATTGAGCATAAATTCAAAGAAAAGATAATTGAAACGATAAGAGAAAATAAAAGAATTACCAAGATAAGTAACCGGAAATTTTATATTACTCAAAAAAATTTTAAGGGTTATAAATTTTATGTAATAAGCAGTGATAGACCCATAAGGATGAATTCACCGGATATTTTTAAAGAAATTTCGGAACTCCTTTATTATTATTATTTAAAGGAAAAAAATGAATTTCATAAAAAAATTGAACTCTTAAGCAAAGCAGGTGAATTTTTTTCAAGTGCATTGGAAATTGAGAATATAATAAAAAATATAATTTGTGAAGTAAAGAAGATATTAAATGTGGAAAGGGTCTCAATATTTAAAGTAGAAGAAGATAAAAAGAAAATCTCATTTTTTTCTTTTACGGACGGAGAGGGAATATTAAAGTCTGTGGAAGTTGAATGGGGAAGAGGAATTGTTGGTTATGTTGCAAAGAAAAAAAAGCCTTTAATTGTAAATGATGTATCAAAAGATTCAAGATTTCATTCGCAAATTGATAAAATTACAGGTTTTAAAACAAGAAATATTTTAGCATATCCTTTAATTGTTCAGAAAAAAATTATAGGAATTATAGAGGCTTTAAATAAGAAAAAGGGTGAATTTGATAAAAGTGACTTGGAACTTGTTTCACTTATTTCTTAGCCTGCTGCTGTGAGCTTGCAAAATGCTTATCTTTATTATGACCTCGAAAATCTCTTCAAAGGGACAATTCTTTCACTTGCAAATGCTGTTGAAGCAAAAGACCCTTATACATCGGGTCATGTTGAAAGGGTAATGAATTTATCAGTAGAAATGGGTAAGAAGGTAGGTTTAAAAGGAGAAGATTTAAAAAATGTTGAACTTGCTTCAATTTTACATGATATAGGGAAAATTGCTATACCGGATGAGATATTGAAAAAGCCGGCAAAATTGACTGATGAAGAATATGAAATAATAAAAACCCATGTTCATCACGGTGCGAGAATTTTGAGTCCTATTCCGGGCTTAAAAGGGGTTATTCCCGCGGTTTTGCACCATCATGAGAGATGGGACGGCAGGGGGTATCCGGTTGGATTAAAAGAAAAAGAAATTCCTTTAATTGCGAGAATAATTGCAATAACAGACTCCTTTGATGCAATGAATTCGGATAGACCTTATAGAAAAAGACTTCCTCCGGAGCTAATAATTAAGGAATTTAAAGATAATTCGGGAAAACAATTTGATCCAGAGCTTGTTGAGATATTTCTTGAACTCAAGGAGCTGGAGGAGTTATTTAAATAATATGCGAGGGTGGCGGAACAGGCAGACGCGCCAGATTTAGGATCTGGTGGGGAAACCCGTGCGGGTTCGAGTCCCGCCCCTCGCATAAAAGTAGGTTACTGTTAAAGAAATTGTTTAATTGATTTCCTGATGTCCCTTTGTTTAAAATAATTATTCAAAGTCTTTATTAAAAAGGGTTCTACTCCCGATTAAAATTATTTTAAAGAAATGCCGGTTAAACTTCATTATAATTTCAAGGATGTTTTCAGAGCTGCAAGGTTCGGGCTTTCCGGTAAAAAAATGTGGGTTCAGTTCATGGGACTTGTAATCGGATTTTTCTTTTATTCGGTTTTCTCCTATTTTGCTCTTTTATCCAGCGGAAGGACATTTGCGGAGGTATGGAATTATTACAAATTGCTCCCTCTTGCATTTCTTGAGCCTCTTTCAACCACAGGGAATGTTTTTCACTTTATAGGTATTATTCTCTTTTTACTCACATTCTTTATCTTCGGAACCGCTGTCACTAAAATTCATTTTGAACAATTGAAGGGTGATGAATTTTATGAAATAAGAGAATCACTCAAATTTTCCTTAACAAAAGGGAAAGCCTCCTTTTTAACTCCTTTACTTTTGATTATTTTAATGTTTTTAATCCTTATAACAGGATTTATCTGGGGTTTGATATCAAGAATTCCTTTTTTAGGACCGATTATTTTTATTCTCCTTTCAATACCTGCCTTTTTCACCTGTCTTTTCTTAATTTATCTTTTCGTTTCTTTTATTGTCTCACTTTTCATTTCACCTTCAATAGTTGGAACAACAGGAAATGACACATTTGACACACTTTTTGAAATCTTTTCAACAATAAATGAAGAACCTTGGAGATTGTTTCTTTATGAGGTTCTACTGTTCGGTGTAATAATTGTTGCTGGAGCGATTTTCACTTGGTTTGTATCAAAGGCGGTCTGGATCGCGATCTTGGTTCTTTCAAAGGCATGGCCTGTATTTCCAGATATTGTTCAAAAAGCACATTCCCTGCTCCCGGATTACAGATTTTGGGGAGACTTTTATACACCTCTGAAATTGGTCGGGGCTTCAGCCTTAACATATATTCCTGCTTCTCCTTCCGGTCTCGGAATCTGGGGTAATATACTCGGATGGTTCTTGGGATTTTTCGGATATGCATTGATTTTTATGGTTATTTCATATTTCACAAGTATGTTTTTCTGCGGAAATAATTTAATTTTTATTGCTCTTTATAAGAAAAAAGACGAAATTGATCTCTTAAAAGAAGAGGAAGAACCCGAGAGCTACATGCCTGAAATCACGGAGGAGGAAAAGGAGGAAAAAAAGGAAGAATCCGAAGAGACATCCGAAACCCAGGAGGAAAAATAAATGGATCATACCGAAAATGTGCTTAAGGAGCTCACAGAAGCTTTCGGTCCCTCGGGTTTTGAAGAAGAGGTAAGGGATAAGATATATAATTTTGTAAAAGATATTGTTGATGAAGTAAAGACAGATAAACTCGGTTCATTAATAGCAATAAAAAAAGGAAAGAAAGAAAACCCCAGGATAATGTTTATTGCGCATATGGATGAAATCGGATTAATGGTAAAAGGCTTCACACAGGAAGGATATGTGAAATTTTTGCCTCTCGGAGGATGGTGGAGTCCGATGCTTGTCGGACAGAAAATAAAATTAAAAACAAAAGATGGAAAGAAATTGACCGGAATAATAGGCTCGATTCCCCCTCATCTTTTAAGAAAAAAAGAAGAAGCAACTAAACTTCCACAAATTGAAGAACTTTGGATTGATTTCGGTGTTGATGCAGATTTTAATCCGAAAGAGAAACTCGGAATAGAAATAGGAGACCCGATTGTTCCTTATTCGGAATTTGAGATACTCGGGAACGAGAAGGTTTATTCGGCAAAAGCCTTTGATGACAGGGTTGCTTCTGCACTTCTTGTCAGAATTCTTGAAGAACTCAAAGATAAAGAATTTGAAGGGACGGTTTATGGAGTATTTTCTGTTCAGGAAGAAGTCGGATTAAGAGGAGCTGCCACTTCTCCATGGGTCGTTGAGCCGGATGTTGCAATCGCTCTTGATGTTTCAATATCCGAGGATACACCTGCTGTAAAAGAAAAAAGTGATGCAAAGCTCGGGGGAGGATGCTCGCTTGTTGTTTTTGATGTAACAATGATAGCAAACAGAAAAATGGTTAATCTGTTAAAAAATATTGCTTAGAAAAAGAATATAAAACATCATCTTGTTACCTTACCCCAAGGCGGGTATGATACAGGAAGGGTTCATATGTTTAAACAGGGGGTCCCTTCCGCAATAATAGGTATTCCTTCAAGATATGTTCACGGGTTTAATTCTTTAATTCATAGGGACGATTTTGACTCCGCTCTTTCTCTTTCAGTTGAATTTGTTTCAGAATTTGATGAAAATAAACTTAATGAAATTTGCAAATTTCTATGAAGATAGGGATAATTGGAGCTCATGGAAGAATGGGTAAGGCATTGTCCGAAACTGCAAAAGAGGAAGGAATTGAGATAGGAGCATTGATTGAAAAACAGGGAGTGGAAAGTGAAAACGCGAAATATTTTTATGATATAAGAGAAGCAATTCCTTACTGTGATATTTTTCTTGAATTTACAACTCCATCAGCAACTCTTGAGAATACAAAAAAATTGATAGAAAATCCTAAACCTTATGTTGTGGGAACAACAGGACTTGAGGATATACATTTTAATGAGTTCAAAAGACTATCTGAAAAGGTTCCTGTTTTTTATTCTCCGAATATGAGTATTGGGATTCATATCATTGCGGGATTTTTAAATAAATTTTCAAAATTTTTAAAAGATTTTGAACTTGAGATCATGGAAATTCATCATACAAAGAAAAAAGACGCTCCGAGCGGGACAGCACTTTATCTTTTCAATGAATGGAAAGAAAATGTAAATAAAGAGGCAAAACCCGTATTCGGGAGGCGAGAGAAAAAAGAAAAAAACGAGGTCGCAATATTTGGATTAAGGGTCGGAAATACACCGGGAGAGCATACCTTATATATATCAAAAGGAGATGAGGTGATCGAGATAAAACATAAAGTTTATTCAAGAAAAGTGTTTGCAAGAGGAGCTTTGTTTGTGGCAAAAAGAATAATAAACATGGAAAAGGGATTTTATACTTTTAAAGACATTTTAAGGGAGGTATAAAAATGCTTTTATGGGTTTTTATTTTATTTATTTTGTCCTTAATTAATTTTGTATATGATGCTCTTTTATGGGTAAATATGATAAAGCCTCTGAATATAAGGTATCTTACTTTTTTTGATGTTCTGTTTCTCTTTATTACACTCGGAATTTTATACAGAATGTACTTTCTATCCAGGAAAGGATAAAAGGAAAGGATGAAAAAAAGGATAAAAGAATTAGAGGAAGAGATAAGAAAATTAAAAGGTGAAGAATAAAAGGTGCGAACGGAAAGAAAACCCGAAGAAATACGGGAAATTAAAATCTATAAAGGGAAAATTGAGGCAGAAGGAAGTGTTTATATAGAGGCAGGTAATACAAAAATTAATATTACTGTTTCAATTGAAAATAAGGTCCCTCAGTTTTTAAAAGGAACAGGAGAGGGATGGATAAAAGCCCAATACTGGATGCATCCGAGAGCGGTTAATGAGTGGAAATCAATTGAGATGAGAATAAAGGATAAAAGGGCTATTGAAATATCAAGAATTATTGCAAGAACATTAAGAGCAGGTATTGATAGGGCAAAAATCGGAGAATATACCCTTTTGGTTGATTGTGAAGTACTTCAAGCGGATGGAAGTACAAGGGCTATTGCGGTTACAGGTGCATCATGTGCTGTTTATCAGGCTTTGAATTTTATGAAAAAAAATAATTTGATAAATGAAATTCCTGATTTTGAACTGGTTTGTGGAATAACCGTAGGAAAAATAAAAGATAAAATTTATCTTGATTTAACCTATGAGGAAGATTTTGAATGTGAATTTGATTTGAATTTATTTTTTTCGGAAAAAGGCAAAATTGTTGAAATCCAAGGCACAAGTGAAAAAAGGGGTATTCCATCAGAAGATTTAAATTTAATGATAGAACTGGCAAGGAAAAAATCAGAAGAAATATTTAAAATACAAAGAGAATTTATAAAAAAATTTCCGTATGGAGAGGATATTTGAAAGATGGGTAAACGAGAAATCGAAAGGTAAGCGGCTCGATGTTTATCTTGTACAGAGCGGATGCGGACTTTCAAGAGAAAAGGTTAAGGAGGCAATTGAAAACGGTCTTGTTGAAGTTGATGGAAAAAAAGTTAAAAAGCCGAGTTACAAGGTTAAGGCAGGAGAACATATTGTGATACATATAAAAGAAGAAGAAAAAAAAGAACTTATACCGGAAGAAGTCCCTTTTGACATTCTTTATGAGGATGACCAAATAGCGGTTATAAATAAACCTCCGGGTCTTGTTGTTCATCCTGCTAAAGGGCACCATTCCGGTACACTTGTTCACGGGCTCATATTTAAATACGGTGAATTACCCTCAACGGAGGAAGAGGAAAGCATAAGAGCAGGGATAATCCACAGACTGGATAAAGATACAAGCGGGTGCATGGTAATAGCAAAAACACAGGAAGCTCTCTCAAAACTCGGCATTATGATGGAAAGAAGGGAAATAAAAAGGGAGTACAGGACGATAGTTTGGGGTATTTTACCTCAGGAAAAAGGGGAAATAAATGCACCCATAGGAAGGGACCCGATCAATAGATTAAAAAGAAAAGTAACCTTTGAAAACTCAAAACCTGCAATAACACTTTATGAAATTTTAGAAGAATATGATAAGTTATGTTCCCTTTTATCCGTAAAACTTCTTACAGGAAGGACACACCAGATAAGAGTCCATATGGAATACATAGGACACCCTGTTGTCGGAGATCCTTTATATAGCGGGAGAGAAGGTAGAAAAATCATGCAAATAGTTAGCCCTGATTTAAAGGATAAAGTAAATGAACTTTTAAAAATATTTAACAGACAGGCATTACATGCTTATAAACTTGAATTTGACCATCCGATTTATAATAAGAAAATTGAAATAATTGCTCCTTATCCCGGAGACTTTAAAAAAGCTTTTGAATTTCTTAAAAAGGAGGTTAAGGATGGAAAAAGAATTAATTAAAAAAATAAAAAATAAAAAATTAAAAATAGGCATTTTGGGACTCGGCTATGTGGGATTACCCCTTGCAGAACTTTTTCTTAAAAAAAACTTTTCGGTAATAGGATTTGACATTTCTTCAAAGAAAATCAAAAATTTCAAAAAGGGCATATTTGAAATTGAGGACATAGATTCGGATTTTCTTTATGAAAAAATAAAAGAAAATAAATTTATCTTAACCAACGATTATTTAAAATTAAGATATGCTGATGCAATATTTATATGTGTACCCACTCCTGTCACAAAAGAGAGGGTTCCTGATCTATCTTATGTAATAAATGCTTCCGAAACAGTAAGAAAAGTATTAAGAAAGGGACATGTCATTATTCTTAAGTCAACCACATTTCCAGAAACAACGGAAGATATTGTTTTAAAAATTCTTGAAGGTAAAAAATTAAAAGTTGGTAGGGATTTTTACTTAGGATATGTTCCCGAAAGGGTAAATCCCGGAGATAAGAAATTCACAATTGAAAAAATTCCCGTTGTTTTGAGCGGTGTAACCGAAAAATGTAAAAAAATCATAAAAGAAATATACAAAGAAATCGTTTCCTATGTTCATACCGTTTCCTCTCCCAAAGTGGCTGAGATGACAAAACTGTATGAAAATATTTTCAGGAATGTGAACATAGCACTTGCGAACCAAATGGCTCTACTTTGTGATAAAATGGGGATAAATTTCTGGGAGGTTATTGAAGCAGCAAAAACAAAGCCTTTCGGATTCATGGCTTTTTATCCCGGTCCGGGAGTCGGAGGGCATTGTATACCTGTTGATCCTTATTATCTTTCTTTCAAAGCAAAGGAATATGACATTGAGATTGATTTTATAACACTTGCAGCAAAAGTAAATGATGAAATGCCGTATTATGTGGTAGATAGAGTTTTTCATATTTTAATAAAAGAGAAAATATTTCCAATGGATGCAAAAATTCTTGTAATGGGGGTTTCTTTTAAAAAAGATATTTCTGATATCAGAAATTCTCCTGCAATAAAGATAATTAAGTTATTGAAACAAAAAGTTAAGAAAATTGAATATATTGATCCTTTTGTCCCTGAGATTGAGGATTTGAAGATGAAGAGTTTGAAATACAAAAAGGAGATTTTAAAGAATTTTGATTTAATTTTACTCTTGACCGACCATTCGGCTTTCCCATATGAGGAAATAATGAAAAATTCAAAAATAATTTTTGATACAAGGGGGGTTTTTAAAAAGAAAAATAAAAAGATTTACAGGCTCGGCGGAGGTGAGATTGATTTTTAAATTGCTATGTTAAATAAAAAATAAAAAGGGAATTGGATCCGAAAATGCCCTAAAACAGAGGTTTTTCCTACCCTTCTTTATGTTCAGACTTATCGGGGATTAGGGAAGCAAGAGACTTACTTCTGACATTCCCCCTTCATTTTCTTTCATGCTTCCCCTTCAAAAAGTTTCAAAAACAAAAAAATCTTGACAAAAATATTTTTATCCTTTATAATCATATATCGGAGGTTAAAAAATGAAATTATTAATTTTATTTTTGATTTTACAGGTTGAAAATAAAATAGAGTGGAGTCCCGAGTATTTGGTGAGGGAGTGGGGGCGTTTGCGAGATATAAGTGTTGATGAGAGTTCATTTGTTTATATTGCTTATGAG